>JAQVXN010000191.1 GCA_028709135.1 Bacteroidaceae bacterium
ATAGCCCTTCGTTTTTTCTATTTTCAGTGGTTGTATCTAACTGAAAAAATTCTTGAAATGATTTTAATTGAATTTCAAGAAAATCTGGATATTCAGTTTGTTTTGTCGAAGCAAAACTATGTCTTTGATTCTGTATATTTCCCAAGGCTAAAATATTTTAAATTAAAAAGTTAGATGAACGACTATTGTAAAAACCAAGAAATACAGGCTCCTAATTATAAGGAGACCTGTATTAAAATAAGGGGTGATTCTTACTTAACTTCTACCTCAGCACCAACCTCTTCTAGAGATTTTCTTAGTGCTTCAGCTTCGTCTTTGCTTACACCTTCTTTAACAGCTTTCGGTGCAGCGTCAACCAACTCTTTTGCTTCTTTTAAGCCAAGGCTAGTTAGTTCCTTAACCATTTTCACAACAGCTAGTTTTTGACCACCTGCTGCTTTCAAGATGACGTCAAATGCAGTTTGTTCTTCAACTTCTGCTGGACCTGCTGCTGGACCTGCTGCTACTGCTACTGCTGCTGCTGCTGGCTCAATGCCATACTCATCTTTAAGGATACCTGCTAATTCGTTAACTTCTTTAACTGTCAGATTAACCAATTGTTCTGCTAATGCTTTAATATCTGCCATTTTTATTTTTTTTATTGTTGTTTTTGTAATTTTATTTATTATTCGCTTTTTTCAGATAAGGTTTTCACGATACCTGCAATTTTTTGTCCACCATTTGCTTGTAATGCTGAAATAACATTCTTCGCAGGAGATTGTAACAATCCAATGACGTCGCCAATGAGTTCTTCTCTTGATTTAAGGGAGATGAGTGTCTCTAGTTGGTCGTCGCCAATAAATGCTACTTCTTCTACAAATGCTGCTTTAATCGCTGGAATTGCTTTCTTGCCTCTAAATTCTTTGATTAATTTAGCAGGTGCATTTCCATTGTCGCAAAGCATGATGGATGAAGTTCCATGTAGAACTGGATATAATTCAGAGTAATCAACATTGATTTCTTCCAAAGCACGTTTTAGCAATGAGTTTTTTACCATCCTAAGTTTAATATTACGACGGAAACACATTCTACGCAATGCATTGGTTTGTTCAACATTTAATCCCGTAAGGTCAGTTATGTACATGTACTTGTATTCTTGCAGGTCTTGAACTACTGAATTTGTAATTTCAATTTTTCTATCTTTTTTCATTTTTTTTTGACCTTTTAAATTGTAACTGACTTGGGTTCTACCTGAACTCCTGGACTCATTGTACTAGAAACATACATACTTCTGATGTAAGTTCCTTTTGCAGCGGTCGGTTTTAGTTTAATGATGGTTTGAACAAGTTCTCTCGTGTTTTCAAATATTTTTGAATTCTCGAAATTTACTTTTGCAACCGATGCGTGAATAATACCGTATTTGTCAACTTTAAAGTCAATTTTACCAGCTTTTACTTCTTGCACCGCTTTGCCAATATCCATCGTTACAGTTCCAGATTTTGGATTGGGCATCAAACCACGGGGACCTAATATTTTACCTAATGCACCAATTTTTGGCATTACACTTGGCATTGTAATGATAACATCGATATCAGTCCAACCTGATTTGATTTTATCAATATATTCATCTAATCCGTAATAATCTGCACCTGCTGCTTTTGCTTCTTCTTCCTTATCAGGAGTACAAAGCACTAACACTTTAACTGTTTTTCCTGTGCCATGGGGTAGTGTTACAACGCCACGAACCATTTGATTTGCTTTTCGTGGATCAACACCTAAGCGGATGTCAATGTCGAAAGAGGCATCAAATTTTGTTGTGGTCATTTCTTTTACTACCTGAATTGCTTCGGTAAGGGAATAAACAGTGTTTTTGTCATATTTTGATAACGCTTCTTTGCGTTTTTTAGATATTTTAGCCATTTTTCTGTTTATTTTTAGTTTTTAGCTAAAGGAAAATCTCCCTTAACTGTGATACCCATACTTCGTGCTGTACCAGCAACCATTTGCATTGCTGATTCAACAGTGAAACAATTCAAATCCGTCATCTTGCCTGTAGCAATTTCCTGGACTTGTTCCCATGTTACAGAAGCAACTTTAGCTCTGTTTGGTTCCGCGGAACCTTTCTTAATTTTTGCTACTTCAACTAGCTGTACTGCCACTGGAGGTGTTTTTAAGATAAAATCAAAAGATTTATCTTTGTACACAGAAATAATCACAGGAATTACTTTCCCTGCAACATCTTGTGTACGAGCATTGAATTGCTTGCAAAACTCCATAATGTTCACCCCTTTAGAACCTAATGCAGGTCCAACGGGAGGTGAAGGATTGGCAGCACCACCTTTAATCTGTAGTTTGATATAAGCTGCTACTTCTTTTGCCATTTTTGTTTACACTTTTAAATTATTAATTTATTATAGTTAACCCGTTATGATTCTTTTTCAACTTGCATGAAACTTAATTCTAATGGTGTTTTTCTTCCAAAAATTTTCACCATTACCTTTAATTTCTTTTTCTCTTCGTTTATCTCTTCGATAACACCTGCGAAACTGTTGAAAGGTCCATCAATTACTTTTACGGTTTCACCTATGATGAAAGGGGTTGTGAATTCCTCGTTCATATCCGTAAGTTCATCAACTTTGCCAAGAATCCTATTGACCTCGGCTGGACGCATTGGTTCTGGTGTTTTGTTCGCACCCAAAAAGCCTAAAACGTCAGGAGTCTGACGAAGAATATGGGCTGTTTCACCAGATAAATCAGCTTCGATTAGTACATAACCGGGAAAGAAATTTCTCTCCTTGCTGATTTTTTTTCCTTTTCTGATTTGATACACTTTTTCCGTAGGGATGAGTATTCTAGTTACTAAATGAGAAATATTGAGACGTGATATTTCACTCTCAAGGTAAGTTTTTACTTTGTTTTCTTTTCCGGTAACAGTTCTAAGAACGTACCATTTTTTTTCGATTTCGCTCATTCTACTAAATAGGGTATTTCAGATGTTTATCATAACTTCTTGAATTGTGTTGAGTTAAAACAACTTATACAATTGTGTAATCGTTGAATTTAATACTGTATCCATCAAAAGTACTACTAGAGCAATTATAAGGGAAGCAATGGACACAACTACAGCACTATTTTGCAACTCGTTCCAAGTGGGCCAAGATACTTTATTGAAAAGTTCTTCGTAACTTTCTTTGAAGTAATTTATAACTTTTGTCATTTTGTTTTTTTATCAATATTGCACGGGTGGTAAGACTCGAACTCACAACCAATGGTTTTGGAGACCACTACTCTACCAATTGAGCTACACCCGTTAAAGTTTTGCAAGGGTAAATATTTACCCTTGCAAAAATATATTAAGGTAGAAGTTCAGTTACCTGACCGGCACCAACGGTACGTCCACCTTCGCGAATTGCGAAACGTAGACCCACGTTTAAAGCGATTTCAGATAATAATTGTACTTCAACAGTTAAGTTATCACCAGGCATTACCATTTCAACACCTTCGGGAAGAAAAACTTCACCTGTAACGTCTGTGGTTCTGAAATAGAATTGAGGGCGATATTTGCTATGGAATGGAGTGTGGCGTCCACCTTCTTCTTTTTTCAAGATATAAACCTCAGCTTTGAAGTTTTTGTGTGGTTTTACAGAACCAGGTTTGCAAATTACCATACCACGACGAATTTCGTCTTTGTCGATACCACGAAGTAATAAACCAACGTTATCACCAGCTTCACCGTAGTCAAGAATTTTACGGAACATTTCAACACCAGTAACAACTGATTTTAGTTTTTCAGCACCCATACCTATGATTTCCACTGGATCACTAGAGTTGATTGTGCCTGTTTCGATACGACCTGTAGCAACAGTACCACGACCTGTAATTGAGAATACGTCTTCAACCGGCATCAAGAATGTTTTATCAACATCACGAGTTGGGCGAGGAATATAATCATCAACAGCAGCCATTAGCTCTAAGATTTTTTCAACCCATTTTGGTTCTGAGTTCAATCCACCAAGAGCAGATCCGCGAATAACAGGAATATTGTCACCGTCAAATCCGTAGAAACTCAATAATTCACGAATTTCCATTTCAACAAGTTCTAATAACTCCTCATCGTCAACCATGTCAACTTTGTTCATAAATACAACCAATTGAGGTACACCAACCTGACGAGCTAAAAGAATGTGCTCGCGTGTTTGTGGCATAGGGCCATCAGTTGCAGCTACAACTAAAATTGCACCGTCCATTTGTGCAGCACCTGTAACCATGTTTTTTACATAGTCAGCGTGACCAGGACAGTCAACGTGTGCGTAGTGACGATTTGCTGTGGAATATTCAACGTGTGATGTATTAATGGTAATACCACGTTCTTTTTCTTCAGGAGCGTTGTCAATAGATGCGAAGTCTCTAAATTCTGAATAACCAGCATTTGCTAATACTTGTGTAATTGCAGCCGTTAAAGTTGTTTTACCATGGTCAATGTGTCCAATGGTGCCAATATTAACGTGTGGTTTGGAACGATCAAATTTTTCTTTTGCCATATTATTTATTCAATTAAGGTGTTTTTATATTATTCTTTTTTAGTTTAAAAATGTAAGGTTATTAAATGAAAAATAGAGCCATTGACGAGAGTTGAACTCGTGACCTCTTCCTTACCAAGGAAGCGCTCTACCACTGAGCTACAACGGCACAATGCCTTTGAGCGGAAGACGGGCTTCGAACCCGCTACCTACAGC
>JAQVXN010000192.1 GCA_028709135.1 Bacteroidaceae bacterium
TGTTTTGCAGCATAGACATGTTCTCTGCAGGATTTTCGGATAAATTCTTTTGCTTGAGCTACAGTAGCAATAGGTGCGATATTGTTCAAATACTCTGTATCCCAATATCCATGGTGATGTAATACTGCCACATCCAGATCTGTACGCATTAGTTCATTCATTAAGCGTTCTTTAACTGGATATTGGTCAGAGTGATCCATATAACCAATGGCGTTTGTGCTGTTTTTAAGCCAAGGAAAATGTTCAAACCAAGCAGCCTTTTCATCTATACGTGCTACACGACTATCTGAAATATAACCGTGTCCACTAAAATAGAACATCTTATGAAGTTGTCTGTTTTTTTGTTTTTCAATAACCAACTTTTTCAAGTAGTCACGTAACTTCTGGTAACGTGAAACGCCTCCCGTATCTGTAGGACGAATACGTCCGCTGTAAATATCGGGACGAAGAATCTGTTGGCTTTCAGCTGTAACTGAATAGTAGAAATAAGGAGCATCATTATCCTTATCAAGGTATTTAAATCGAAGGCCGAAATCATCGTAATAGCGATCACTTGGCACGCTGCTTTCTTTACGAGGACTCTTTTGGTCCATTTTGAATGCACTTGTCATGTGTTGTCCGTCACGAATCATGGCAACAGGAATATCTCCTATCAGTACACAACCTACAATAGGATCTTTTTTCTGATAATGTAAGCGTTTGAGTTCTTCACGAATGGAATCCGGTACATTCCAGCGATCTTTAATAATGTAAACATGCAAATTGTGCATTTGTTCCACTGTTTTCGCGTAGGCATCTACTTCTTGTTTAGCCTGTTGATAACTCTCAGGATCAATTACTATAGCAAAACCGTCTCGCCCAAAGGTATGACCATTCAGACCAAACAATATCAGCATCAATAAAATCAGTTTTTTCATATCTTATTTTTTGTTTTAATCAATAGTAGTTTTAATACGAAACTCTTTTTAATGTTTTGAGGGCTTCTTGGCGAACTTCCTCGGGGCGTCCGGCATCTTCACTAAGTTTTTTTGCCAGTTCTCGAATCTTGTCTGCTGTATATGCAGAACGGTGCCATCCAAGAGCTTCAAGTAAATCCCGTTGTAATTGGGGGTCCTTACAAATAGCTGTATAGTCAACGACTTGAGGTATTAAATAAGGTGGCAAATAAATTCTCATATAATTAACTTGTCGTAATGCATGTTTTGTATCATAACCGTTTTGACAGAGCTTCTCAATGTCTGCATCCCACCGACCGCAATAGGTTTTGATGTTCTTATCCAAAGCAGCTCGAAAATCATCTTTGTTAAGTATATAGCTGGAGATGCTGTCTAATTGTTTGTCAGCAGCAGTGTGTATTTGATTTTCTGGAAAGAATTGCAGGCTTTGTATGGCATTAAATTTGACTCGTGCTGAGACATTGTTTCGTGTCAATAAACGCATCAAGGAAGGTACTAATCTTGGATCTCCGCTGTCTGACATTTCGTTGACACTAAAACGTTGTAAGAGTTCATAATTATCGTGTGATGCTATTTCTATTGCTTGAATGAAATCATTTCCACCACGTTCTTTTAATGCATTAAAAGCCTCAATGCGTACCATGGCATAAGGGGATTCTTTGAGAAAATGCAATAACATGCTGTTTGTTAACTTATGTGAGGTTCTTGCTTTAAAAATAGCCATGGCCTGTAAGTCTGCATCTCCTGATTTTTTTGATAGGGCTAACCATTGTCTTTCGCTCCTGGTCGTTAATAAAGCATTAATATTTGAACTTCCTTTTCTCGCAGCAAAGCAGAATGTTGGATCTCCAATTAAATGCCATTCCAAATAAGCGGTATTTTGAACCAGGTAGCCGGCTAGCATACCCTCAGCCAAGAGACCGATAAAATGATCTGGCCATTTGTCCTGCAATACGTTTACGGTACCGCCAAGAGCAATAAGAGTATGTCCCGGCTGAAAAATATATTCATTCGCAATGCAATCTGATTTATGAAAAGAACCGTTATAGCACGCATCAAAAATGGCCATGCGTACATTTGGTCTAAATGCGCCGGAAGCAAAATCATGTAAAGTCAGGTTTTCTTTGTCTACTATCAGAGAATCTTCTTTCTCGCGTTCTGGAGTTCCTGCATCTGCAAGCCATTCAGCAGGAATACCGTTTTCTTTAATCATGACTTGGCGCATGCTGTCTACGTTATTACCCCAGCGACGAAAGGTGCGCAAACGATCGCGCATGTTAAAGCAGATATAATCTATTGCTTCTTTGGTAGAGTGAGGTTGAGGATAAGCACTGAGATATTGAGTATCCCAATCGCCGTGGTGATGAAGCATGGCCATACTTAGATCGGGACGCATAAGTTCATTTTTGAGTTTCTCCTTAATATAAGGTTCTTCGCCATATTCCATATAGCTATAACTTTCTGGCTTTTCGGAGAGTTCTGGAAAATGTTCATTGTACCCCCTGAATTCATCAATATGAGCTACATTAGATTCTGAAAGGCTTCCATTCCCATTGAATACAAAGATGGAATTAAATGATTCAGGATGTAGTTTTGCCTGTGTTGCTTTACGTAAATAGGTCCTTAATTTTTCGTAGCGCGATGTTCCTCCTGCATCAGTGGGCCGGATTCTACCGCTAAAAATATCGGGAGATACTGTTTGCGCCCCCTCGGCAGACAAAAGATAGTAAAAATAGGGTGTGTTTTCATCGTGACCGCGGTTAATAAACTTTAGTTCGAAGTCGTCATAAAAACGATCGCTGGGCACACTACTTTCTTCTCGAGGAGCAGTTTCACTCATTTTGAAAGCACTTGTCAGATGCTGTGCTGCTTGTATCATGGGTATTGGAATGTCACCAATAAATACAGCGCCGATAATGGGATCTTTCTTTTGTGAAAAAAGTTTGTGCAAGTGAGTGCGGATACTATCGGGAATACCCCAAATATCTGTGATGGTGTAAACTTTGAGACCTTGTTTTTTCTCAATGGCAGAAATATAGGCATCAATTTCTGGTCTGGCTTCGGAAAGACTCTTTTTATCGATTACTATAGCGAAACTTCGGCGTGCTGCCAAGTAACTTGTCGGAATACTTGCTGTTGCTAAGAAAACAAGTATATTTAAAATATATCGTTTGAACATTTTGTCTGTATCTTTCTAAAATGTTAGATAAAGTCCGAAATCCACATTAGTTAGTGAACTGGATTGGTAATAATTTGAATATTTGCTGTTGTCATTATAGAGATTGCTGCAAATTTTCGCATAAACTCCTAACATTAGTTTATTGTTTGTTGATTTTAATGGCATTTTATAATCAGCCATACTTCCAAGATTTATATGTTTTGCGGTTGCGTATTCAAACAGGGGAGCCACATAACACTGTGTCATATCTTCTCCGTTTCCACTCGGGCTGGCAGTAGCAAAGTTACGGTTGCCAAGAGTAAAATAGTAGCCTGCGTAAACTGAAGTGGAAAGTGTCTGGTGATTTATTTTCCAAGATTTTCCCAAGTCCAAGTTTAGGTGGCTTACTGTGTAATCTTGTTTCAGGGTTCCGTCATCTGTAAAATGTTTGACGGTGGTTTTATCTAATCCCAGATTTCCTGAAACATAAAAATTCGTTTCGTGTTGATTCATGAAGTCAAGCCGGTACGTCAAATTTCCTGATAAACAATCGCTTTGCTGTATTTTTGTTTTACTCAGAATTTCATAATATGTACGGTTTGCGTGTTCTGTATCTACTACTTTTTTTTGATCATACCATGTTCCGTCTCCGCTTTGCAATTTTGCAGATAGAATCAATTGGTGGAGTATATTTTCTGTTTCACGATATTGTAAACGATTCAATATGGAGATGTTCGTAAAATGATAATCACCACCCTTAAATGTATAGGAGGAACCTCCATCTTCAGCATCTTCTGTACCATATCCAGCTCTCAATTCAAAAAAATCACGCCAACAATTTTCAGGTTGCCATACAGTGTGTATGGCTCCTGTCCATGTAGTACCTTTGTATTCTCGTTTGTAGCCCGATTCGTCGCCGGTACTCCTTCGGAAATAGTCTCCCATCCCCTTCATCAGAAAATAGCGGTAAGTTACAAGATTATTGACAATCATATAAGAGAGATCTGAATGATACAAATCTGCCATTCCAGATAGTCCGACAGACCAATTTCCCTGTGGATGCCATTCTAAACCTGCAGTAATAGGAATTTTAGAGGAATTTGTCTCGGGACGAGGATCTGTTTGGTCGGAAGATGTTCCAACTTTCAAACCTATATCTAATGCACCAATCCAGGCAGGAGCAAATGTATATGAACCGGCAGCGTGCATGTCAAACGCTTCCGTAGTTACGTTGCTTTTTATGGAATCTCCTAATATAAATGGATTGGTTTCATTTAAATATAGTGTAGAATTCCAAGTGTGATTTTTTGCTTGTGTATTCGTATAGCGCAGATATCCGAACAGATTTAACTTTCCAAGTTGTTTGAGTCCCCCAAAAAACACATTGAGATCATTTTGCTTGCCTGATTGATCTATTGCATGAAAATCACCTCTTGTCAGAGCATAATCTATCTTCACCGTGGCAGAAGTCTTTCTGTCATTGAAAGTTAGGAATGTTGGGTTAAGTCCTCCATATCTAATGTTAGTCAATTGATTTACTTGCTCATCATTCCATACATTTATGCCAGGTTGGAAATCCTGTGCAAAAGTGGAATTAGCA
>JAQVXN010000193.1:0-3335 GCA_028709135.1 Bacteroidaceae bacterium
ATCCCGCCAAACGTCAGGCCATTACGAATCCTAAACGTACGGTTTATTCTATCAAACGTTTTATGGGCGAACCTTATGATATGGTCCAGAAAGAAATAGCTCGTGTACCTTATAAAGTAGATCGCGGCGATAATAATACAGCCCGTGTAAATATTGATGGACGTCAATACACTCCGCAGGAAATTTCTGCTATAGTTCTTCAGAAAATGAAGAAGACCGCAGAGGATTATTTGGGTGAAGAAGTGAAGGACGCTGTCATTACGGTTCCTGCTTACTTCTCCGATTCACAACGTCAGGCTACTAAGGAGGCCGGTGAAATTGCTGGACTTAATGTACGCCGTATTGTGAATGAACCTACTGCTGCAGCCCTCGCTTACGGTTTGGATAAAGCCGGTAAGGATATGAAAATTGCAGTTTTTGATTTGGGAGGTGGAACTTTTGATATCTCCATTCTGGAGTTCGGCGGTGGTGTTTTTGAAGTCCTCTCTACAAATGGTAACACCCATCTGGGAGGTGACGACTTTGATCAGGTTATTATTAACTGGCTCGTCCAAGAATTTAAAAACGACGAAGGTGCCGATTTGTCTCAGGATCCAATGGCTATGCAACGCCTAAAGGAAGCAGCAGAGAAAGCTAAAATAGAATTATCCTCTACAACAACAACTGAGATCAATTTACCTTATATTATGCCGGTTGGAGGTGTACCAAAGCATTTGGTTAAGACTCTGACAAGAGCTAAATTTGAAGCCCTTGCTCATGACCTTATTCAGGAATGTCTGCAGCCTTGCCAAAAGGCCATTGCTGACGCAAAACTGAGTACTTCAGATATTGATGAGGTTATTCTTGTGGGAGGTTCCAGTCGTATTCCTGCTGTGCAAACTCTTGTACAAAATTATTTCGGCAAGACTCCTTCAAAAGGTGTAAATCCGGACGAAGTGGTTGCCGTTGGCGCATCTATTCAGGGTGCTATCCTTAATAAGGATGCCGGTGTAGGTGATATCGTACTTCTGGATGTTACTCCTTTGTCTCTCGGAATTGAAACGCTTGGTGGTGTGATGACCAAATTGATTGATTCGAATACTACCATTCCTTGTAAGAAGAGTGAGGTGTTCTCTACAGCCGCAGACAATCAGACTGAAGTTACAATTCATGTTCTTCAAGGCGAACGTCCTATGGCTGCGCAAAACAAGAGTATCGGTCAGTTTAACCTCACCGGTATTGCTCCCGCACGTCGTGGTATTCCTCAAATTGAAGTAAGTTTTGATATTGATGCCAACGGCATTCTCAAAGTTTCAGCTAAGGATAAAGCAACCGGAAAGGAACAAGCCATTCGTATCGAAGCTTCCAGCGGTTTGAGTAAGGACGAAATAGACAGAATGAAAGCCGAAGCACAGTCCAATGCAGAGGCAGATAAGAATGAGCGTGAAAAAATCGACAAGATGAATCAGGCTGACAGTATGATTTTCCAAACCGAGAATCAATTGAAGGAACTTGGTGATAAGCTTCCTGCAGATAAGAAACCGGCTATTGAAGCTGCTCTCCAAAAGCTCAAAGACGCTCATAAGAGTCAGGATGTTAATGCTGTTGATGCAGCCATTAATGAACTTAATGCTGCTTGGCAGACTGCCAGTGCACAAATGTATCAGCAAACAGGTCAGGCTGGTCCTCAACCAGGTGCTGATGCCGGAAGTGCAAACCAACAGAGTTCGAATACAGGTTCCAACCAAGGTAGCCAAAATGGAAAGGACGACATTCAGGATGCTGATTTTGAAGAAGTCAAGTAGGAAATAAAGCCCAAAATTTTCTATAACTAAATAGATAATGAGACATAATTGCAAATTGAATGTGATTATGTCTTATTTTTTATCTTTATTCTTGTAATATTATGGCAAAAGTATTTGGAAGAAAAACAAAAGAAGATAAACCAGTAGTAGCTATCTGTTATGATTTCGACAAAACATTGTCTCCGGATGATATGCAAGCACAAGGTTATATTCAGTCTGTTGGGTATGAAGTAAATGATTTTTGGACAAGATCGAACGGTTTGGCAGAGGATAATGAGATGGATCAAAATCTCGCTTATATGCTAACCATGAAGCAAACTGCACGTAGAAGAGTCGTTCTTAATAAACATAATCTTATGGATTATGGCCACCAAGTAGAGCTTTATCGAGGAGTTGAAACTTGGTTTAAACGAATCAGAGAATATGGAAATAGCCAAGGCGTAATTGTTGAACATTATATCATTTCTTCTGGCTTGAAAGAAATGATAGAGGGGACTAAAGTAGCGGATGAATTTGAAAAAATATATGCAAGTTCGTTTTATTTTGATGACACTGGCGAAGCTATTTGGCCTGCACAAGTTGTTAATTATACAGGCAAGACCCAATTCCTTTTTAGAATAAACAAAGGGGCCTTAGATGTAAACGATCCTGCTGTCAATGATTATTTTGCACCAGAGGATATACGTGTTCCGTTTAGAAACATTATTTATATAGGAGATAGCGCTACTGATATACCGTGTATGAAACTGGTAAACTCTCATAATGGACATTCTGTTGGCGTGTATGATCCAAACACAAAGAAAAAAGAACGAGTATTCCAAATGATGGAAGACAATCGGATAAAGTATTATGCGGCAGCTGATTATACCGATGGGTCTGAACTTGACAAACTTATAAAAGCGATCATAGATAGAACTGCTTATAATGAAAAACTTGAATCGTTGCATTATAAGAATAAAAAAGAATTGGCCAATAGCAAAATGAAGTGCGAGGATCAGATGGCTAAAGAAAAAGAGAAACTGATTTTATCATTGGAAAATAGCGGTAGTTTTGCTGCCACCCATTCAATAATCGCAAAACTTAGATCATTTAATAAGTGGACAGAGGAAGAGAAAAAAACTTTGAATATAATACGAGAGTCGAATAGCCAAGTTTCATTAATTCAAGAAGATGAAGATGTGGATTCATTTTATTCAACGCTTAAATAGCATATTCGGTGGACGATTAAATGTAAAAGTAGGAGATAAATACCCATGATTACTACTCAATTAGATAAATATGGATCAAGTCAAAAAGTTGTGGGGAAGCTAAAATTAGGCATAAATTTTTGAGAGTCTAAAAAGGAAGAAAGGAATATCTCTCACACCTCTAATTTGTGATCTGAAAGCTTTGATTTTAGCATTAAAAGATTCCGCCGAAGCATCCGTATTCCTGTTTTCGAAGAAATTCAAAACATATTGATAGTTGTTTTGGATACTTCGTGAAACAGTTCTAATTGATTTAAAACTAGACCTTTCTACTTCATCATACCATTTGGCAAGCCTTGAAAAT
>JAQVXN010000193.1:3435-4709 GCA_028709135.1 Bacteroidaceae bacterium
CGTATTCCTGTTTTCGAAGAAATTCAAAACATATTGATAGTTGTTTTGGATACTTCGTGAAACAGTTCTAATTGATTTAAAACTAGACCTTTCTACTTCATCATACCATTTGGCAAGCCTTGAAAATCCGATACCTTTATTTTTTACGCCGCGATAAATTTCTCCTAATTTTGCACTTGCTCGTTGACTCTGCGCTTCTTCTTTTAGCTTTTGCCGCTCCAATATTGCCACCATACTGCAAACAGCAATCGCTCCTACCCAAACAAAGCCTGCAGAACTGATAAAGTCCATTCCAGCAGAAAGATTTACATAGAGTTGGTAGATGGCAAAAACGCTTATTATGATAGCTGCAATATAAGATACTCTTATTCTTGTGCGACGCTCAAAGAACGTCATGAGCAATAGCATCAAGAATATGAATAAAGCAAGAAAGGCTGATGGAATCTCCAGGGATGTTCAATATACATGGCTTATTCATTTAGTTATTTTTATTAATAAGGTTCACCACCACTTTCACCATCACATCTTTCTCTTCCGTCCGGCTCTCAGCGATCATCAGGGTGAGGGCAACGAGTGTGTTATCGGCAATGCGCTTGGAGCCATCCTCACGATAAAGAATACCGTTATTGTTCATAAACCAGAGGAATAGCGTGGCGGCTATTCGCTTGTTGCCATCGCTGAAAGAGTGGTTCTTGGTAACGAGATACAAGAGCATGGCAGCCTTTTCTTCCACACTGGGATATAGTTCTTGGCCCCCAAAGGTCTGATAGATCTGGCCGATACTGCTCTTGAAGGAGTCGTCCTTTTCATTTCCAAAAAGGGTTGAGCCGCCAAACTTCTCACGAAGCATATCTATCTCGTGCATGGCATTATCGTAGGTAGCATGGAAAGGCTCTTGTTTGGTCGTCTTAGCTATGTTTAGACGTTGGTAATCGTAATCATCGAGGGTATCAAGAGCATAGGTATAATCCACCACTACATCAAAAAGGGCGTGACTCTCATCGGTAGTTGCCACGGGCTGTTGCTCTATCGTTCGGCCCATCACCTGCACCAACTGGCGCAATTCTGCAATCTGTTGCTTGCGTATGCGCTCATTGACGGCGTAGCCCTTGACAAGGTATTGCTTCAAGACACCATTAGCCCATCTTCTGAATTGCACACCACGGTTACTTTTTACACGGTATCCAACAGATGTAACCATTTCTAGGCTATAATATTCTATTTGACGAGTTACTTCTCGATCACCTTCCAACTGAACTGTCGCAAATTTTGCG
>JAQVXN010000194.1 GCA_028709135.1 Bacteroidaceae bacterium
AACATCTTCGGGAGAACACTCCTTCCGTTCCTCTCCTTTCAAAACAACAACTTTTTTCGGACTTAACTCAATAAGTGCACGAATATCACGCTGCGCTTTGCCTACTGCTCTTTCCTGGAAAAACTCCCCCACACTGTAGAAGAGCATTACAGCGACCGCCTCAGGATACTCTCCTATATAAAAAGCTCCCACTGCCGCCAATGTCATCAAAAAATACTCATTAAATATTTCTCCCTTGCAGATCTCTTTCACTGCATTTATTGCCACCGGAAGCCCTACAGGTAAAAAAGCTACCGCATAAGCCACACCGCGAAATTTTGCCGTAGCTGACCATCCGGGCTCAAAATGATCCAGGACATAAAGTATAACAAATAACACGAACGAAACGATCACCGGCAATAATCCGTTCAAATTCTTTCGACGATTTTCATCCAACTGTGCTTTTGAAGTCTCCATTGTTTTTTATTTCTTTCAGCTGCAAAGTTATCAAGCCTTCTCCGCAACCGAGTTGCAAACTTCCATTGATCCTTTTACTTTTTCAAAAAACAACATGTCCCCATTTATATATAACTTTGCCACTGAAAACTGGAATCATCATCAAAAAAACAGACTCGATGAGTAAAATAAAAAATATCATTTTCGATTTTGGCGGCGTCATCATGGAAATTGACTATCAGCAAGCTGTAAAGTCCTTTTTGCATCTAGGACTCAAAGACGCAGTCAAACAGTTGGATCCATACACTCAAAAAGGCATCTTCGGCGATTTGGAAAGCGGCAAAATCAACGACACAGCTTTTTGTCATAAGCTCAGTGAGATGGTTGGACGGGAACTAACCTGGGAAGAATGCCAAACAGCTTGGAAAGGTTACTGCAAAGACTTGCCACAAAGGAATCTTCTCACCTTGAAAAAGCTCCGTGCAGAGGGTTATCGCATCATCTTGCTATCAAACACAAATCCTTTTATGATGGGTTGGGCCATGAGCAACGAATTTGATAACGAAGGGCATTCTGTTAAGGACTATTTTGACGCTGTCTACTTAAGTTATCAGTGTAAAATCATGAAACCACAACCAGAATTTTTTCAACTTATTCTTGACAAAGAAAATATACAGCCAGAAGAAACCCTTTTTGTTGACGATGGGCCTAAAAACGTCGAAGCCGCAGCTCGGCTTGGCTTTCAGGTAATGTGCCCTCCAGAAGGTGCAGATTGGACACATGAAATATATCGTCATCTTTAAAATTTCTGTTTATTAATGCCTCGTTCCACAAAACGAACTGTTCTATATTTTTTATTTCCATTCTTTTTTCAAAAACCACTCCAGCGTCCTCTCTCTTCCTGCGCCACTTACGTGTAAATTATAAAAACAACGATGTTCCACTTATAGATTAGTTGATGCATTTATCCTAAAGCAGAAGAAAAGAATTTCATTTGTTTCTAACAATCAGTCTTTTTGTACACGCACCTACCAGCAATCAAATATAAAGTATTTTGTAAAGATCTCAAGAAACTTCTTCTTTCATTACGACTTAAAATTGATGACGCACTGCGTCATTTAAATGACGCGGTGCGTTTCTTTTGTGACGCGCTGCGTTTCTTTTGTGACACGGCGCGTCACCAACAATTAGAACAAAGTCGGGATTAAAAGAAGCATTTAAAAAGATTTTTACTATTGCAAGCCGTCAGAAGAGACCTGCATTTACACACAACTATCATTATGAATGAAGATACATTCAAAAACGCTCCCTGCACCTTAGAAATTCAATTAAGTAATAAATTGGCTTCTATAAAATTTCACCTTACGCGAAAAAAGGCGCATCCGAAATAAAACGGATACGCCTTTATATTTGTAGTCAGAAATTTCTGCTATAAAAATTACAAATTAGGATTAATCTTCTTCCAGTCAGCAATTGGAGGCATCACGCCAAGAGAAATCACTTCATCGCGCATGACGCAAAGATGTTCATAACTCTTCTTCAAAGCCGCCATTTCTTCAGGGGTACCTGTAACCTCTTCATAAGCTGAACCATTCTTGGTGATTGTTACCTCCATAGCCATCATAATGTGGTCAATGCCAGAGAAAGACACATAACGACCTGCAGGCCAGGTAAACTCTGCACCACCCATAGCAGCTTCAATCATACGTACAGAAACATAAGCCGGGCTCTGGAAAGAAGAACGACCACGGAGTGCAATAATATTGGCACCACCTTTAACGGTTTTCTGTTTAATTTCATCCCATTGCTCGTTAGACAGTTCTTTAGTACCAATCAAGTCAGCCAGATTCTTGCCTTGAACTTTTGCAGTAGAAGCAAAAACAGCCATAGCCTCGCCATGACCACCATAAGTACGGCAGCCAGTAACATCGCTCTGTGCAATACCAAAATGCTTAGCTAACTCACTCTGCAAACGAATAGAGTCAAGAGCAGCTAAGGTAGAAACTTGAGATGGTTTCAAACCAGACCACAGCAAAACGATCAAGCCAGTAATGTCTGCCGGATTGAAGATGATAACTACGTGTTTCACATCAGGGCAGTAGCTTTTGATGTCCTTGCCAAGTTGCTCAGCTACGCCGGAATTGCCTTTCAACAAATCCTCACGTGTCATACCCTGCTTACGAGGTGCGCCACCTGATGAAATAATATATTGGGCACCTGTCAGAGCCTCTTTAACGTCTGTTGTAAACGTAAAATTAACGCCTTCAAAGCCGCAGTGACGCATTTCTTCTACAACGCCTTCAAGTCCAGGTCCGTATACATCGTAAAGGCAGATGTTCGGAGTCAAACGCAACATGGCTGCAGTCTGAGCCATATTGGAACCAATCATGCCGGCTGCACCGACAATAGTAAGTTTGTCATTAGTTAAGAATTCCATAATGTATGTATTTTTAATATCTCTTTCTTTGTAGGCAAAGATACATATATTAATTATCCTATGCAACTGCAAACCTGTCTTTTTCTTCATTTTTTTAACGAACTTTTTTCTCTTACTCACAGAATAAAAAGTCCACCTGACAATTAAAGAGTTTTTAGATAAAAAGCAAACAGGTTCTGCCTTCTATCTCTTGTTTAAAACGATTATTCAAAACTATTTACCGGTATGATTTTTGTCATGCGACGCAGATCATACCGGTAAATAATGTTTGTTTTTCAACTAAAACATGAGTTGGTTGCCTTAAACTTTCAAAAAGATCTTTTTATTGTACAGGAAGTACAAATATAACCACCCGACAAGGATGTAACCGATGGTATTAATCACGTCAACCCATGTACCACCACACATTTTTGCCAAACCATTGAGAAAAAACTTTGAAATTTGACCATAATCAATTATTCTCATGGTAAGATAAATCGTAATTGAATTCATGCCAATCACTCGGAAGAAGAGCGTCCAGCGGCGATGTTGCTTAATATCAATCAGATAGTAGAACAGAGCAAAAACTAGCATAGGATAGCCCGCAACAACACAAACAAAACTACTTGTCCAAAGTTTTTTGTCTAACGGGAATACCAAACTCCATGCGTAACCAATAACAAGTAAAGCAAGTCCCCCAATTACCAAGTAGCGGCACTTTTTGAGTCCAGAAAGTTTGTTTTCAGGCAAGCGTACCAATTTACCGGTAAACATACCCAGCATGGCAGTTACTATCGCCGGAAGAGTACTGAAAAGACCCTCGGGATCAAAAAAGTTGTTCTCATAAAGATGACCGGGTAAAAGAACTCGATCTATCATACCAACCAAATTATTTTCATACGAGAACGGATCAGATCCACCCGGAATAAGCCACATCGCCAACCAATAACCAATTAGAATGAGAGGCGCAATCACAGCCAGAACTTTTGTTTTGAATTTCATAAAGAGTAAAGCCGAAAACATCCAGGCCAGACCAATACGTCCCAGGACACTAGCAATACGTAAATTAGTAAAGTCAAAATCAAAAAAGCCGTTATACATAATACCTAACAAAACAAGTATAATACCCCTTTTGATTGTTTTATATAGAATTTGTCCTTCCGTATGCCCGCGTTCACGCTGTTTAGCTAGTGAAAAAGGGAACGAAATACCGGCAATAAAAAGAAATACGGGGAAGATCGTATCATGATCAGCCAATCCATTCCATTGTACGTGGTCCATCTGTGCTGCAATACTTTGCGCCACATTATTGTCAGGCCAAAATTTGGTAATTGCCGTAACGAGACCTGCAAAACCCATCAAAAAGAACATGTCGAGTCCTCTCAACGTATCAAGCGACATTAATCGCCCGTTGGTAATTTTTTCTTTCATCCTAAAATATCTATACGGTTAGTGTTTTTCTTGAGTTAGTGCAAATGTAAAAAACATTTTCGGTCGGACCAAATTTAGACGCATACAATTGACAAACAAGAGAAAAACAGCGTTATCAGATTTTGCTGTATGTGGGAAAAATTGTAATATTGCAGCTAGAAATAAAAGCATTCCATTTCCAATTTTATTATATTATGAATAAACTTTTTTTATCCGTGCTATGCATGGCAACACTCGCTGGTACTGCCGCGACAGAAAACAGATGGCAAATAAGGCCCGATGGAAGCACGGTATGGCAAGTAGGTAAGAACCTGCCTCACGAAGATCATATAGAAATGAGCGGCCGTCAAGTTTCCGTCGTATTTCGTTATAGTGTTGACTCAAACAAACACC
>JAQVXN010000195.1 GCA_028709135.1 Bacteroidaceae bacterium
TTAAACGATTTTTTAAGCTGTCCGGTTTTAAGCCAAACAGAACTTTAAATGCTAAACTTGTCAAAGAACTCATTGATATGGCTGCTTTTGCGGCGTAATCTATATCTTAATATTTAACGGAGTATTGTATTTTGAATACATGAAAAAATGGATGCATCGTTTGTTTGGTGATTATCCATGTTTTCTCTATAGGTAGAAGTAAAACCTTTAAGTCTGCCACCTGAAACAGTTACAATATTTAAAACCTTTGTGTAACCTTCCTGGGTATATTTCGGGTCCGGTTCCATGATGACCTCAAAGCGATCAATTTCGTCGGCCGGAATACTTTTAATAAATTCTTTCAGATTATTATTAAACACTTTATCCTCTTTTCCGTTAAACAGCACCTTAAAACTCTTGTTCCCTTGAATGGTAATTTGATCATTATCTTGCACTTGTATAATAGGCATTTTACGCAGAACATCAAAAAACTTTAATCCTTTTGCTTCTGGATCTTTGTTTACATAGTAGATCATTTTATTCCCCAGGTATTTAATTACTTGGCGCTTCCCCTTAACAACAACTTCATCCAATTTTTTGGAAACATGAGTTTCTGTCTGAATGGAATCTTTTTTTGAAACTTGAGAAAAACCGTAAACTGGCATTAAAGCAAATACCAGACATAAAATTTTAAGAAACAGATTAAGTTCATTCATTTTAAATAAGGTTAATAAACTAACATATAATCAATATATGTACTTTCTCTTTCCGGCATATCAGAATAAATCAGTGCTTTTCATATTCCAAAATTCGGAAGTACAACTCTTTACGGTTTGCAATATTCGCAAAATTTTATGAGATCTGCAAGCATTTTTACAAGAAAACAAATATATTTTTTGTCATGTATAATTAAGAACAAACTTAAATGGATCATCAACTAGCGAATTATAATTTTTATAATTTATCTGATCAGAATCTGTACCACAAATAGATGAATAAAAATATGAAAACGCTCAATAATATTCACAAATACCGAACAAAATTCAAAATATGCAGTTGTTCGAAAAAATATAACAAGATCTTTTTGAAACAAGTTGTTATTTGTAAAAAACAAGTCGCTATTCATTTTATATAAGTTTGTATTTGTTGCAGCTCTTTATGGATGGGCGCTCCAGAAGATTAATTTATACACCGCATAAAAAATGAATATCCTCCTATTCCATTCGAATTTTTGAACTCGAATCTTTTGTTTTAACAACATAAATACCTGCATTTAGAACCTGAAAAGTCCAAGAGTCCCGTTCAATTTGTGTATGATTAATTAAATGACCATCAATCGTATAAATGTCAACCGGTCCTGTGTAGTTATTAATAACAATATTCCGTTTCCGAATTGTAATAGACGCTTTGCGAGTATTCTTATTGACTGGTAAAATGGCAGCTGGCTCATATTCTTGAATTCTTTTGAAGTATTAAGCTCTAAAAAACATGTTATTAAGCATTTAGAATGCAGCTTATGGATAACGCACAAACTTTATCGCAAAATTTTCACTATATTTGCAGCAAACATTCAAATAATCTTATGAAGCTAAATAAGATAAAACAGGTTTTGAACGAAAGAGGAAGTAGTCAAACATGGCTAGCTAAAAAACTAGGGAAAAGTTTTAGTACGGTAAATGCCTATTGTTGCAATAGATATCAACCGGACTTAACCACCTTATTGGAAATAGCTGGCATTCTGCAAGTCAATTTAAAAGACTTGATAACAGATGAACATGAACGAAATTAAATCACACAAAACAGTAAACGTAACAGATTAATTAAATGGGCAGCAGTTTTATAACAAATAAAGAGAAATTCCTTTCGGATATTATTAATGGTATTCTCCCAAAAACAGATGCTGTGGATATACTCGTTGGGTACTTCTATTATTCCGGCTATGTGCAATTATCAGAAAATCTTAAGAATAAGACAATACGAATTCTTGTTGGATTAGATGTTGAGGTACAGATTACAAAGCATATTTGTGAAATAGAGAACTTTAAACAGAAATTACCTTCACGCAGCAATATTAAAGAAGAATATTACAAACAGTTCGTCAAAATTTTTAATGATACAGATTTCTTGGATACTGCCGAGAAGTTAGAGCAGTTCAAAATGTTTTATGGTAAAATAGTTGATGGCTCATTAGAGATTAGAAAAACGCTTGAACCATGTCATTCTAAAATGTACCTGTTTGCCTATAATGACCAAATGAATGAAGGAGGCGAATTACCCGGTGTTGTAATAACAGGTTCTAGTAACCTTTCATATCAAGGTTTGACAGGACGTTTGGAATTGAATGCTCGTTTTGATGATAAGAGAGATTATGAAGAAGGCTCCAAAATCTTTGAAGAACTTTGGAAAGATTCTGTTGTGATTGTCAATAAAGAGAATATTGATGGGTGGAATAATAAGGTTATGACTCGCATTTGGTACGATAAAATTTATTCTCCATACTTGTTGTATATTAGAGTACTAAAAGAGTTCTTTGACATACCTACGAAGGAAAATCTGATCACTCCTTACGACATAACAGATGGTAAGTACTCAAATCTAAAATATCAAACAGATGCCGTTCAAATGGCATTAAATGCATTGGATAACCATAACGGAGCTATCATTGCCGATGTAGTAGGCTTGGGGAAAAGTATAATCGCTTCTACTGTTGCCAGAAATTTAAAATTACGAACTATCGTTATTTGTCCTCCACACTTGTATAAGCAATGGGAAGGCTATCGTGATGAATTTGGATTTACGGCTTCTGTATTTAGTGCCGGTAAGATAGAAGAAGCTTTATTGCATTATGAAGAATTGGTTAAGGATGATGAACAATTCTTGATTATTATAGATGAAGCACATCGTTTCCGTAATGAATTTACTCAGGATTATGCTTTACTCCACAATCTTTGTTTTGGAAATAAAGTATTATTGCTGACCGCCACGCCTTTTAACAACCAGCCTGCAGATATCTATTCATTGGTTAAGTTGTTCCAGATACCATCTTGCTCCACACTTAAAACAGTAGAGAATCTCGGTGCTGCATTTAAGGACCTCATTGATAAATATCGTGATTTGCGTGAAGCTCAAAGAAAGGGGGAAGCCTCAGAGGATGAAATAAAAATTGAAGTCAAAGAAATTTCAAAAAACATTCGTTCAATCATTAGTCCACTGGTAGTCCGTCGTTCCAGACTCGACTTACAGGAGATTGATGAATATGCAACTGACTTAAAGCAGCAGAATATTCAGTTGGTGATTCCTAATGATCCAACAGAACTCACTTATGACCTTAGCGAGTTAAAAGATTTATACCTCAGTACATTAGACCGTATAAGTAAATCCGAAAACAGTAATGCTGAGATATATCGTTTTAAAGCTGCTCGTTACTCCCCAGTCTTATATGTATATGAAGAACTGAAAGATAAGTTAGCGAAGGAATTAGAAGAGAAAACAGGTGCCAAATTCGGATTATTGGTTGGACGACAAGCCAATGTAGCAAGCTTTATGCGTCATTTGTTGGTTGGCCGATTTGAAAGTTCTGTAGCGGCATTCCAATCATCATTGGGATATATGATTCAATCTTATGAACATATCTTGAAATGGGTTGATAAACGCCATAAGATTCCTATTTACAAAAAAGGCAATCTTCCAGATGTAAGTATTTTCTATGATACGTCGGATGATGACTGGGAAGAGATTCAAGAGGTTTTTGAGAAATACCAAGCCAAAGGATTCTTTGAAATCGATATAAAATATGTGAAGAATGATTTCATCGAAGATGTAAAATCAGATCTCCAACTTCTTAAAAACTTACGTGAACAATGGTTCGGTAAGGACAATACGATTCATTTTGACCCCAAACTTGATTCTTTTATTGAGATAGTGAGAGAAAAGATGAAGAGTGATCCTAATCGTAAACTTATCGTGTTCTCTGAATATGCAGACACTGTCAATTATTTGGGTAATGCACTACGGAAAGCAGAATTACCAGTAATGAAATACACTTCGGCTGATGCCACTCAAGCTAATAAAGACCGTATCAGAGCTAATTTTGATGCAGGTCTGAAATCTTCATTACAACAAAATGATTATTATATCTTGGTCGCAACTGATGCCATATCAGAAGGATATAACCTGCATCGTGCCGGTGCTATCTTTAATTATGATATACCCTATAACCCGACTCGTGTCATTCAGCGTATTGGTCGTATTAACCGTATCAACAAGAAGGTATTCGATGTGTTATATATTTACAACTATTTCCCGACAGATGTTGGTGAAGCAGAGACTCGCACTAAAGAAATATCTACGCTCAAAATGGCTATGATTCATGCTATAATGGGTGAAGATACAAAAGCATTGACTAAGGATGAAGAGGTTCAGGCTTATTTCAAAGAACGCTATCGTAAAGAATTTGCTCGCAGCGAAGAAACTTCATGGGATACTCCCTATAGAAAATTGCTCACTGGTTTAAAGGGTACAGATGCATATAATGCAGCTTTAGAGATGCCACATCGTGCACGTACAGCCAGAAACATTGAAAAGCCAAAACAGGGTGTACTGATGTTTGGAAAGAAGGGAAATGACTTTGTATTCAAGATAGGTAGCAAGACAACTGCACCAGT
>JAQVXN010000196.1 GCA_028709135.1 Bacteroidaceae bacterium
TCCAGCACTTCGCTGGACTTATATATTTTGATTAATGATTACGCAAAATATCATAGAAGTATTAAAACTAACCAATTCCTTAACCGATGTAATAAAGCAAGCTCTACCATCCTCATCATCACTAATATGAATAACCCCCTAAACATTCAATGAATACTGCTTATTTCCTCTGTGCAAGGCATTGTTAATCATCAAGCTTTGCTGCAATATTTTTGAAATCCTCCCAAGCATCCTTCTTGGCAAATTCATTTCTTAATAAATAAGATGGATGATAGGTTGGCATGAAATAAAAATTGCCTTTTTTTACGAACTGTCCTCTCTGCTTGCTTATTCTAAAATCTTGATTTATAAGATTTTTTGCAGAAACAGCCCCTAGGCAAACTATTATTTTTGGATTGATTAATTTAACCTGCCATCTTAAATATTCGAGGCAACTGACACATTCATCGTCTAACGGATTCCTATTTTCCGGAGGCCTGCATTTTACAATATTTGTTATGTATACATCGCTTCGTTTCAACTTAATTGCTTCAATCATCTTATCAAGAAGCTGACCGGCTTTTCCTACAAAGGGTCTGCCTTGAACATCCTCGTAGTACCCCGGACCTTCCCCAACAAACATAATAACGGCATTCTCATTTCCTTCACCAAACACAACATTTGTCCTTGTTGAAGCTAGGCGACATTTATGACATTTAAGGCAATACTTTTTTAATTCCTCCATCGTATACATAAACACCTCTAAACACAATTCTATTAATATTATAATCAAAGTTTGCACTTTACGCAATAATAGCAGCTGCTGGTACTTTTCTTTAATATATTGTATTTCAAGTTAAGGTGACATTTCAAGTAATTTTTCAAAACAGTAATAAAAAACGAGTAATAAAAAATGAGTATGAAAAATCGGTTTGGTCTTGTCATCAATACAATAATCTTGTATAATTACCATAAGTTGTGGGAGCATTTCCGATAACTGTTGTGCTAACACAGTTTTCATTAAGGATATGCTTTTCCTTTCCTTTTTATGGTCATTATACTCGACTATTCACAGACATGCAAGTCGATAGCTTTTAGATGTTTTTTCTCGTTAAAATCATTATGAGTCTAAAAATACAATTAAATAGGAGTAAAATATTTTGAAAGATAAAATCTATATAAAATATGGTAATAACCCAAAAGAGATGATTAAAAAAGTCTTATCAAGTTTAAAAATCCAAGATAATATAAAAAAATCTGATGCCCTCATTGGTATAAAGCCTAACTTGGTGGTAGCAAAACCTTCTACATCCGGAGCTACAACATCACCGGAGCTTATAGAGGGAACGATTGAATACTTAAAATTAAAGGGATTTAATAACATAGCTATCATGGAAGGTTCCTGGGTAGGAGATAAGACTTCTAGAGCCTTTGACGTATGTGGATATACTAAAATTGCAAAGAACCAAGATGTTCTATTGGTAGATTTGCAGAAAGATTCCTATACAACATGTAATGTTAACGGGATGAAGATAGATGTATGCGATCAGATATTGAAACTAGATTATCTGATAAATATGCCGGTACTAAAAGGACACTGTCAAACCAAGATAACGTGTGCTTTAAAAAATTTAAAAGGCTGTATCCCCAATAATGAAAAAAGAAGATTCCATACTATGGGATTGCACAAACCTATTGCATATCTTAATAAAGCCGTCAAAAGCGACTTAATAATCGTAGATGGGTTGTGTGGAGACTTGAACTTTGAAGAGGGTGGCAACCCTGTACAAATGGACCGAATCATTGTAGGCTTTGATTCCGTTCTAATAGACTCCTATGTAGCAAACCTAATGGGTTATGCTCCTGATGAAATACCATATATCAAAATAGCCGAAAGCATAGGTATTGGAAACTGCCTTTCTTCAAAAAGCCAAATATGTGAACTAAATGAAAATTATAATACAGACAAAATACCCCAATCTCGGGAAATCGAAAGATTATCAAAATACATAGAGGAAAAAGATGCCTGTTCAGCTTGCTATGGCAGCTTAATTCACGCTTTATCCAGACTAAATGAACAAGGAATCTTAAATAAATTTGAAGAAAAAATTTATATAGGTCAAGGGTATAAACAAGTTAATAGCAAAGGTATCGGTGTAGGAACGTGCACTAAAGGTTTTATAAAAAATGTTCCCGGATGCCCACCTACAGCAAAAGATATAATTGATGTGTTGATAAATTAGAAGCTTTTGTAACTTCATTTTCAATCAATACCAACTCTGCAAAAACCACGAGCGAAGTCCGAAAGGACAACGCTCGTGTTTTTTATGTTGAGAACTGAATACGTATGTTTTCGTGACAGTTTCCTGAGGTTTAATGTGTCTGTTAAAAGTATTACCGTTGTCAATCGCCTTATGGCTGCACTTCTTTCGTTGCATCCACGAAGCGATAAAGCATGGCTGCGGTTTCGGCTCTTGTAGCGCCACCTTGCGGATCAAGGATACCACCGGGCTTTCCGGTGATGATACCCTTGGCACACGCCCACTGCATAGCAGAGATTGCGTATTCGCTAATGTCAAAGGCATCGTTGTAGCTAAGAATATCCATGTCTTCATCGGATAAGACATCTACCTTTTTATACTTTGCATAGCGCCAGAGAATTGCCGCTAGCTGCTCTCTTGTAACATCATCATCAGGACCGAAGGAGACATCGACATATCCGAAGACAATTTCGTTTTTAGACGCCCAAGCGATCGCCAATTCATAATACTCGCCCTGCACAACGTCTGCAAAGCTTTCAAGCATCAGGGTTTCTTCAAGCTCAGGCGAGCCTTCAAGCCTCCAGAGAATCGTTACAATCATCGCTCTGGTCAGATTGCCATCCGGATTGAACTTATCGTCCGCCATTCCTCTCATCAGTTCGTTTGTATACGCACACATTACATCATCATAATACCATTTATCCGAAAGAACATCGTCAAATGGATTGTCAAAAGGTATGTCTGCCATCGGCGTATCGACCTCTTCAATTTCAACCTCTTCAACTGTTGAACCGGAAGGCAATCTGTCGCCGCCACCGCCACCGCCCGTCAGTCGCAGAATATTTTCTGTTCTTGTTTCTCCGCATAGTGAGCAAGTGTAAGTCCTTACGCCTTCCATGCTGTAAGTAGGCTGTGCAGTAACCACTCCATCGCCCCAGCTATGACCGAGAGCGTTTGTATCGCCAACGTAGCTGTCGCCGCAATCACAAGTATAAGTCGCGTAGCCCTGCGCCGTGCATGTCGCTTCCGTGGTGATTTCACTTGTGTAGTTGTGTGTGCAAACCGGAATCGTTGATACTGAACCATTGCTGATTTCAAAACTAATCAGGGATAAATTAAAATTATATATGTCTGTATCACCATTTTCATTGCTATACGATACCGATATTGGTGTGTCTAAAGTTTTGGTCAATATCTTAAATCTTAAAGTTACAATTGTTCCATTTCCGGTAAGATTGGAAGAATAACCTGTATCCTGCCAGTATAACCGTATACTATCATCCACAGAAGCCAGCGGGGTAGAGGTAAGCTGTCCGAGTACCGTCCCATTTGTAACGCCAACAAGCTGCAGCACATTATTGTCAAATTCGGCCAATAAGCGCATGGATATTATACCGGGATTGTTTTGGAGATCAATTGTCACGTCAACAGTATCCCCAACATCACCAGTGGCATTCGACACGATAATATTAGGATCGTTAACCGAGAGCAAACTGAATAAAGTAGTCGCGATTGGTGATGCCAAAGATTGTATGATAGGTAGTTCTTCATAACCCTGCCATTCTGCCAAATATCTTACCAATATAGTCAGGTCCATAGCATTGATGTACCAATCGCAATTTAAATCGGTAGCCGGTTTATCAATCTGAATATCAGTCCAGTCTGCCAAACTGCGTGCCAATATTGTTACGTCAATCGGGTTCACATAACCATCATTGTTTACGTCACCGTAAAGAATATCAATGACATTAACAGCTCCAGCTTCTGTTTGAAAAAACACATCACTCAAGTCGTAATTAAAGATATCACCATTACTGTTATATGACAAAGAAATATTATAATTGCCCACCGGAACATTGTCTGACACTTCAAATACCAAGGTGGCTATCGCGCCGTTTTCGGTTATATTTTGAGGAGCAGTGCTGTTGTTCCAGTAGAGTATATACGGCACTTTATCATCAACCGGTCTATGTTGCTGTGTGCCTAACAGCCCTCCGTCCTCAATACCGGTAAGTGTTAAATACTGATTGTCGTATGTCACATTCACCCGCATCACAATTATTCCCGGGTTGTTTTTCATAACAATCGGTACTCTCACTGTTTTATTGTTAGTGGTAGTTACATTAGCTACGGTTAGTGTTGGCACGTCACCCTCGGCAAGTACATTTACCGTAAACGTAGTTGTCTTGTCCTCGTATGCAACTGTAACTGTGCTCATTCCAACCGCCAGCGTACCGCTTAAGCTATAACCTGTAACTTCCGAGCTGCTTCCATCGCTGTATGTACCCATCACTGTCAGATATGCTTTAAGAGAATCAAGGCTGTTTGTTGAGTATATCGCTTCATCTCCTTGATTGAAGTTTGCACTTATGCTTGAAAGTGTTACGGGTTCCGGCACT
>JAQVXN010000003.1 GCA_028709135.1 Bacteroidaceae bacterium
ATTTATATTTTTATGGCAAAAAATCTGCTTTTATTGCGGCTCAAATACAACTATCAAACGAGGCCATTTGAAGGGCTTCCAACGTTGGTATTGTAAATCGTGTGGAAAAACTTTTGTTGGTCATAAACGTTTAACAGAAGAAACGGTAAACAGCCGTTATTCGAAGGGTAACTTGACAGTGAAGGATTTGTCTGAAGAGTTTGGCGTATCCCCTAGAACTATCTATAGAAAGTTATCTAAGACTTACAATGAATTGCTTCCTGTTAAGCCAGTCCGTCCCATTGTGGTTCTCATGGATACCACCTATTGGGGGCGTAACTTCGGCATAGTAATCATAAAGGATTCTTTGCGTGGAGATGTTCTTTGGTATAAGTTCATTGATAGACATGAACGACTTGAGGATTATAAAGAAGGTATTACACATTTAGAGAACTGTGGTTATACAATAGAAGCTATTGTAAGTGATGGTTTTAAGGGACTTAGGCAGATGTTCCCTAATTATAAATTCCAGTTATGCCAGTTTCATCAGGTGATGACTATTAAAACAAAATTGACCTCCAGGCCTAAGCTTGAAGCATCAAAGGAATTACTGAGAATAGCCTTAATGTTATGCCATACGGATAAAGAATCGTTTGTTGGTGCATTAGATATATGGTATGAAAAATGGGAAGACTTCCTAAAGGAACGAACGATCTGTGAAAATGGAAAATCACACTACACGCACAAAGCTGTACGAAGTGCATATCTAAGTCTTAAACGGAATATGACATGGCTTTGGACATGGTATGATTATCCTAAGATAAATATACCCAACACGAACAATGCAATAGAGTCACTTAACGCTGATTTGAAGATTTAAACTATACCTACACAAAGGGATTAGTGCTGAAAGAAGAAAAATCTTCATTCAAGACTTTATAAAAAACCATACACCCAATAGATAGAGGGAGTATGGGATTTTTCATGCACATTTTTGTCTCATAAAAGAAAACAACTCCAAAATAAGCACACTTTTGTCACATAAGCCAAATTTCGACCATTTTATTTATCACAATTACAGACTACGTTTAATTACTTTCATAATCAATTCAATAAAATCCAGAACAAGAAATCGTTGCTTTATTCAAATTGGGGCCACTGGAAACGACTCATTTTTTTCATTCAAAAACTTTCTTTTCTAAGACTCTTTTAAATGTTTGTATTTGTAAAAAACATGATGTTATTTGTTGAAACAAAGAGGCTATTTGTAAAAAACGCAACAAACATATTTTTATATAAGTCGTATTTCATTGACCAACAGTCAAAGTAACTTGAAATTTACTGAGAATATTTATGGTTTACGCATATGACATACTTTTATTAATACTGATAGACATATGCTCATAATGTCATTTTAATAAAAGGGTAACCATCTTCTGCAAATTTTCTTTGCCTATAATAAATATAAAACTAGCGTTTCAGTCTTTTCTTAAAACCTCATAAATAAGAATAGACTAAAAGCTAAAAATTAGTCTATTTCATACAAACTAAAGAATTCAAAAAGCAGCAGATATACACAGCTACTAAATATACAAACCTCATATAAAAGAAATAGTATTGCCAGTCTCTCAGCCATTTAGTACTTCTACATCAATAACAATAAACAAATACTGCACAAAATAAAAAAGAGAGTCTATCAAATAATATGATACACTCTCCTTCTGTTATACATTCAGCTATGAGGCTCAATCTAACTTTTCATTGTTCTAAGAAACCTTTTATTCTGTCTTTACAGACTCTTCTTCTGAAGTTTTCTCAACAGGAGTCTCCTCCGTTTTGGAATCCTCAGCAAGAGCTGGTTTCTCTACATCAGATTTTACTTCTTCAGACGCTGTTTCCTGTCCATCTGCAACCTGCTCTTTTGCTGCATTATGACGACCTGCACGGCGTGCGCGGGTCTTTTTCTTTGAGGTCTTAGCCATATTTTCATCGAAATCGACAAATTCGATGAAGCACATGGAAGCACCGTCATCCTGACGAGTACCTAATTTAATTATACGTGTATATCCACCGGGACGCTCAGCAACCTTAACGGAGATCTCTTTAAAAAGTTCCTTAACGGCCTCTTTTTCTTTTAAATAACTGAAGACTACACGACGAGAATTTGTTGTATCGTCTTTACTTTTTGTAATAAGCGGCTCAACATATTTTCTAAGAGCCTTTGCCTTTGCAACCGTTGTCGTGATTCTCTTATAACGAATCAAGGAGCATGCCATGTTTGAAAGCATAGACGCCCTATGAGAAGCGGTACGACTCAGGTGATTAAATTTTTTATTATGTCTCATGATTTAATCTTTATCAAATTTATACTTGGAAATATCAATTCCAAAAGACAGATTCAGACTCTCCAATAAGTTTTCAAGTTCAGAGAGAGACTTCTTACCAAAATTACGGAACTTTAAAAGATCGTTTTTGTTGAAAGAAACTAAATCGCCCAGAGTTTCCACATCAGCAGCCTTCAAACAGTTGAGTGCACGGACAGAAAGGTCCATATCGACCAACTTTGTTTTCAACAACTGACGCATGCGCAATGACTCCTCATCAAACTCTTCATGAACGTCTTCCTCAGAGTTCTCGATAGTAATCTTGTCCTCTGAAAACAACATAAAGTGATATATCAGAATTTTTGCTGCCTCTTTTAGAGCTTCTTTCGGATGAATGGATCCATCAGTTGTAACTTCGATTGTCAATCGGTCATAGTCAGTCTTCTGATCCACGCGATAGTCATCAACCGTATATTTTACAGAACGGATAGGGGTGTAAATGGAGTCAATCGGCAACATGTTCACGGTGTTACAAAACTGTCTGTTTTCATCAGCAGGCACATAACCACGTCCCTTATTAATCGTGAGCTCAATATTCATTGAAGCTTTTGGATCAATATGGCAAATCACCAATTCAGGATTTAACACTTCAAATCCGGTAAGGAACTTTCCTATATCACCGGCTTTAAAATCTGTAGAATTTTCAACGGTGATACTAACCTTTTCATTTTCAAATTCGTTTACTAACTGCTTAAAGCGTACCTGCTTCAAGTTAAGTATAATATTGGTTACATCCTCACGAACCCCGGGGACAGTAGAAAACTCGTGTTCAACGCCATCAATCTTAATGGTATTGATAGCGAAGCCTTCCAAAGAAGACAACAGGATGCGCCGTAACGCATTTCCTATCGTTGTGCCAAAACCGGGCTCCAAGGGACGGAATTCAAACTTTCCGTAACTTGAAGACTCTTCCAACATTATAACTTTTTCAGGTTTTTGAAATGCTAATATCGCCATGGATTTAATTTTTATTTGGAATACAATTCAACGATCAACTGCTCCTTAATGTTTTCAGGAATATCTGCTCTATCCGGCATGTGAAGCAGTTTACCGCACTTAGTATTTTCATCCCATTCCAACCAAGGATACTTACTATGATTAAATCCGGCCAACGCTTCAGCAATAACTTCAAGAGATTTTGATTTCTCACGAACACCAATAATCTGACCTGGTTTAACAGAATACGACGGAATATTAACCACATTGCCGTCAACAATGATATGTTTGTGGTTAACCAACTGACGTGCAGCTGCTCGTGTAGGAGCAATGCCCAAACGATATACAATATTGTCCAAACGACCCTCTAAAAGCTGCATCAATACTTCACCGGTAACGCCACTAACACGGGTAGCCTTGTCGAACATATTACGAAATTGACGTTCAAGTACGCCATAAGTATACTTAGCCTTTTGCTTTTCTGCAAGCATAGTTCCATACTCGGAAGTTTTACGGCGACGATCATTTCCATGTTGACCGGGAGGGAAATTTCTTTTGCTTAAAACCTTATCAGGTCCGAAGATTGGTTCTCCGAACTTACGTGAAATACGTGATTTTGGTCCTGTATATTTAGCCATTTTTTTAATATTTTACTGATTACCTAAATTTATACTCTTCTTCTCTTAGGTGGACGACAACCATTATGAGGTAATGGAGTTACGTCAACTATTTCAGTAACTTCTATGCCAGCTCCATGAATTGCTCTAATCGCAGATTCACGGCCATTACCCGGACCTTTAACATATGCTTTAACTTTACGTAGACCCAAATCGTAAGCTACCTTAGCACAATCTTGTGCCGCCATTTGAGCTGCATAAGGCGTATTTTTCTTAGATCCGCGAAAACCCATCTTGCCAGCAGATGACTGACAAATTATTTGGCCTTCACTGTTAGCCAGAGACACAATAACATTATTAAAGGAGCTATGAACATGTAACTGCCCCATAGCATCAACCTTTACTACTCGTTTTTTTGCTGCAACTGATTTCTTTGCCATAATTACCTATTATTTAGTAGCTTTTTTCTTGTTAGCAACGGTCTTTTTCTTTCCTTTTCGTGTACGAGCATTATTTTTCGTACTCTGGCCACGTACTGGAAGGCCTAAACGATGGCGAACACCACGATAACAACCAATATCCATCAAACGCTTAATATTCATCTGAACCTCAGAGCGAAGATCGCCTTCTACTTTAAAGCTACTTCCAATGATTTCACGAATTTTTGCAGTTTGGTCATCAGTCCAATCTTTTACTTTAATGTCGCGATCTATGCCGGCCTTATCCAAAACCTTCACTGCACGGCTGCGGCCTATTCCGAAAATATAGGTCAAAGCGACTTCACCTCGCTTGTTTTGAGGTAAATCTACACCAACAATTCTTATTGCCATATATTATCTTACTATTTTTGCTATTTAACTAACCCTGACGCAATTTGAACTTCGGGTTCTTTTTATTAATCACAAACAGACGCCCCTTGCGACGAACAATTTTGCACTCAGGGGTGCGCTTTTTTATAGATACTTTTGTCTTCATATTTTGTATATTTTATTTATATCTGAATACAATTCTGCCCTTCGACAAATCATAGGGACTCATCTCTACTTTAACCTTATCACCGGGAAGAATTCTTATATAATGTAATCTCATCTTCCCCGATAAATGAGCTGTTATTTGATGACCATTCTCCAACTCAATACGAAACATTGCATTGGAAAGCGCTTCCAAAATAACACCATCTTGTTCTATTGCCGATTGTTTAGACATCTTTCAATATAATTTACCTTCTACTTTTTCTACTTCTTCAAAAGAAGACATAATATCAGCTTTACCATGATGAATTGCTATAGTATGCTCAAAATGTGCGGCCGGTTTACCATCGCGTGTCACAATAGTCCAGCCATCATCCAAAACATATATCTCTCGGGAACCCATCGTTATCATTGGCTCTATAGCTATACACAAACCGTTTTTAAGAATCATGCCATTACCACGATGTCCATAATTTGGAACCATCGGATCTTCATGCATTTCATGGCCAATACCATGACCTACTAGTTCACGTACTACTCCGTATCCACGACTTTCACAATGATTCTGAACAGCATAACCAATATCACCAAGTCGATGACCAGCTATAGCTGTCTGAATTCCCAAATAAAGACTCTCTTTCGTCGTCTTCAACAATTCCTTAACTTCAGGCTTAACTTCTCCAACACAAAATGTATAACAGGAATCTCCGTTAAAACCATTCAGTAAAGTACCACAATCAACTGATACTATATCACCATTTTTAAGTGGCTCATCCGTGGGTATACCATGAACGACCTGCTCATTAACAGAAGTACAAACAGAAGCTGGAAAAGGACCCCCATAAGGATTAGGCACACCTTTAAACGTAGGTACAGCATGATTGTCACGAATGAAAGTATCTGCTAACTTATCTATCTGTCGCGTTGTTACACCTTCTTTTATTATTCGCGCTATTTCACCAAGCGTTTTACCAACAAGTAAATTTGCTTGCCTTAGTAATTCTATTTCGTCTTCTGTTTTTAAGTATATCATAATCTAATTAATATGCACTGACACTACTACGTGAACGCGTACGACCAGCACTTAGCAATCCATCATAATGACGGACAAGAAGATAGCTCTCTATTTGCTGCAGCGTATCTAAAACAACCCCAACTAAAATCAGCAGAGATGTTCCTCCAAAAAACTGTGCAAAAGATTGATTGATTCCAAACAATTTGGCAAATGCCGGCATAATCGCAATAAACGCAATAAACAACGAACCTGGCAAGGTTATACGCGACATTACATTATCCAAATAATCAGCGGTACTTTTTCCGGGTTTGATGCCAGGAATGAAACCATTATTACGCTTCAATTCTTCCGACATTTGAACTGGATTCAAAGTAATTGCAGTATAGAAATATGTAAATGCAACAACAAGAATTACAAATACAATATTATATAATAAGCTATTAACATCCATAAAACTGCGGAGAATGTATCCACCACCATCTTTTGTGCCATAGTTAGCCATTGTCAAAGGAATGAACATTAACGCTTGCGCAAAAATAATAGGCATTACATTCGCAGCAAAGAGTTTAACTGGAATATATTGACGCGCACCACCATACTGACGGTTATTTACAACACGTTTTGCATACTGTACAGGCACTTTACGAGTAGCTTGAACAAGCAAAATTGATGCTGCAATTACAAACAGTAATGCAATGATTTCAAACAAGAACTTAACTAAACCACCAGCAGCCGGAGAGGTAAATGCAGTAACAAATTCCTGAGTCAATGCCTGAGGTAAACGGGCAATGATACCTACCATAATAATCAGAGAGATACCATTTCCAACTCCTTTATCAGTAATACGCTCACCCAGCCAAAGAATAAACATACTTCCAGCCGCAAGAATCAATGTTGAACTAAACAAAAACCAAGGCCAACTTAATATGCCATTCATAGCTGCCCCAGCCATTGATTTAAGATTAATCATATACATAGGTGCCTGAAAGACCAGAATACCAATCGTCAGATAACGTGTATATTGATTAATCTTGCGGTGTCCACTCTCACCTTCACGCTGCATCTTCTGGAAATATGGTACAGCTACAGCAAGCAATTGCATCACAATTGAAGCTGAGATATAGGGCATAATACCCAGTCCAAAAATTGATGCGTTGGAGAATGCACCTCCTGAAAACATATTCAAGAGAGACATCAATCCCGTACTAGTCTGTTCATGCAACTTTGTCAGCTTCTCTGGATCAATTCCTGGTAAAACCACAAACGAGCCAAAACGATAGATAGCAATAAAAAGTGTAGTGATCAGAAGACGAATTTTAAGGTCTTTGATTCTCCAAATATTCTTTAATGTCTCAATGAATTTTTTCATTGTTAAAGTTTGGTTGTGTTTCCGCCAAGAGCTTTAATAGCTTCATCTGCGTTCTTAGAGAATGCATTTGCTTCTACATCAAGCTTTGAAGTCAACTTTCCATTACCTAAAATTTTCACTAATTGCTTGTTAGAAATAAAACCAGCTTCTACAAGGTCGTTTACACCTATCTTGCTTAAGTTCTTCGCATCTGCCAGAGCCTGCAAAACATCAAGGTTGATTGCTTTGTATTCAACTCTATTTATATTCTTGAAGCCAAATTTCGGTACTCTGCGTTGCAATGGCATCTGACCACCTTCAAAACCAATTTTCTTTTTATATCCAGAACGTGCTTTTGCACCCTTGTTTCCACGAGTTGAAGTTCCACCCAAACCTGAACCACAACCGCGGCCAATTCTGCGACGCTTTTGAGTAGATCCTTCAGCAGGTTGTAAATTATGTAATTTCATCGTACTTACCTTTTTATTATTCTACAATCGTCACTAAATGGTGAACTTTTTTAATCATGCCACGCAATGAAAGTGTATCTTCATGTTCAACAGTATGATTAAGTTTTTTCAATCCTAATGCATCCAACGTCAAACGCTGAGTTTTAGGAGCACCTATCCGACTTTTGATTTGTTTTATTTTTATTGTCGCCATGATCTTATCCTATAAATACTTTTTGAATACTAATATTCCGATTCTCAGCAACCATTCTTGCGTCACGTAATTGTAACAGAGCAGCTACAGTAGCCTTAACCAAATTGTGCGGATTAGAAGAGCCTTTAGATTTAGCCAAAACATCTTTAACTCCCACGCTTTCAAGAACTGCACGCATAGCACCTCCTGCCACAAGTCCAGTACCAGCAGAAGCAGGGCGAAGCAAAACTTCAGCACCTCCAAATTTGGCAACTTGCTCATGAGGAATAGTACCTTTTAAAATGGGAACTTTCACTAGATTCTTTTTGGCCATTTCTACGCCTTTTGCAATAGCAGCAGAAACTTCACCGGCCTTTCCTAAACCATATCCCAGTACGCCATTGCCATCTCCGACAACAACTATAGCTGCAAATGTAAATGTTCTACCACCCTTTGTTACCTTAACAACGCGATTAAGAGCAACCAGTTTATCAGTCAGCTCCTCAGCGTTTACATTTATTCTGTTTGCCATAATCTCAATTAAAATTTAAGTCCACCTTTACGAGCACCATTAGCAACTTCTTGTACTCTGCCATGATACAAGTAACCATTACGGTCAAAAACGACCTCAGTAATACCTGCTTCTACAGCAATTTGAGCAATTTTTTCACCAACTTTGGCTGCTTGTTCTTTTTTAGGCATTTTTTCCATTCCTAATGAAGAAGCAGCTGCAAGTGTGCTTCCGCTTTCATCATTAATTATTTGCACATAAATTTGTCTATCACTTCTGAAGACACTCATGCGGGGACGCTCTGCTGTTCCGGAAATCTTATTCCGAACGCGATGTTTAATTCTTACCCTTCTATCTTGTTTGTTTGACATAATCTTAAATCTTTAATGGTTATTTGGCTGCAGCCGTTTTTCCGGATTTGCGACGAATTTCTTCACCTACATACAAAATACCCTTACCCTTATAAGGTTCCGGCATACGGAAAGAACGAATCTTAGCGCAGACAAGTCCTAAAAGTTGCTTATCGCAAGACTCTAATGAGATGTAAGGGCGCTTATTTCTTTCAGATTTGGTTACCACTAAAACTTCTTTGGGCACTTGAAGAAATATAGGATGCGTATAGCCAAGAGCAAATTCTATAATATTTCCTTCATTTGAAACACGAAAACCTACTCCTACCAATTCCATTTCTTTCTTATAACCTTCAGAAACTCCTACAACAAGATTGTTGATTATGGCACGATAGAAACCATGAAAAGCCTGTTTCTGCTTTACACTTACACTATCATTTTTCTCATCAACTTCAAACGTTATTTTACCGTCAGCAATTGATACTTTAATTGAAGGATGCACAGTTTGGCACAACTCACCCTTCGGTCCTTTTACAGACACTACATTATCCTTCAGTGTCACTTCAACACCTGTAGGGATGTTAATCGGCAATTTACCTATTCTTGACATGTGTTAAATCCTCCTTCATTAATATACAAAACATAGAACTTCTCCCCCTATTTTCTGTTCAGAAGCTTCCTTATCGGTCATCACTCCCTTAGAGGTAGAAACAATAGCAATACCTAAACCGTTAATAACTCTGGGCATATCTTTATATCCAGTGTACTTACGCAAACCTGGAGTTGAAACTCTTTGCAAAGATCTGATAGCACTGTTTTTATCTGCAGTATTATACTTCAATGCAATTTTAATCATGCCCTGACGGCCATCTTCAATGAACTTAAAGTTCAGAATATAGCCTTTCTCAAAAAGGATCTTTGTAATGTCCTTTTTCAAATTTGACGCAGGAACTTCTACTACTCTATGCTTTGCCTGAATAGCATTACGAAGTCTTGTCAAATAATCTGATATTGGATCTGTCATATAAATTATATTGTTAATTAATCGGGAAAACCCGACAATATTAAAACATTCTGTTACCAACTTGCTTTTTTAACCCCTGGGATCAAACCGTTGGAAGCCATCTCACGAAATTGAATACGAGAGAGACCAAACTGGCGGATATATCCTTTAGGACGGCCCGTTATCTTACAACGATTGTGTAAACGAATAGGATTCGCATTAAGAGGAATCTTCTGCAATTTACGTGCAGCCTCATATGCTTCAGCGGGATCATTTGATTTGTTAACAATTTTTTTCAAAGCCGCACGCTTTTCTGCATATTTGGCGACCATTTTGGCTCTCTTAACCTCGCGAGCCACCATAGATTCTTTTGCCATATCTAATATTTATTTTTTTGCGTTTTTAAAAGGCAAACCAAATTCCTTTAGTAGCTCAAAACCTTCTTCATCTGTCGGAGCACTTGTCACAAAAGTAATATTCATACCCTGAATACGTTCTACAGAATCAATATTAATTTCTGGAAAAATAATTTGCTCTTCTATTCCGAGAGTATAATTACCTCTTCCATCAAATTTTCCACCAATTCCTTTAAAATCACGGATACGAGGCAAAGCCACGCGAACTAGTTTTTCCAAAAACTCATACATGCGTTCACGACGTAACGTCACACGAGCACCGATCGGCATTTTTTTGCGCAATTTAAAATTGGCAATATCTTTACGTGAAACTGTTGCAACTGCTTTTTGCCCGGTAATTGAACTTAATTCAGTAATTGCCACGTCAACAATTTTTTTGTCTGCAGTAGCTATTCCGAGACCTTCATTAATTACAATCTTTTTCAAAACAGGAATTTGCATCGGTGATGAATAGTTAAACTTTTTCATCAACACTGGAGCAATACGCTCTGTATATTCTTTCTTTAATTCTGCTGTATTACTCATTACTTAATCTCCTCTCCTGATTTCTTTGCATAACGGACAAGTTTGCCCTCTGCATTTAATTTACGACCAATACGAGTGGGTTTCCCCGTTTTAGGATCAACCACATTCAAATTAGAAATATGAACAGGAGCTTCCTGCTTTGTAATACCACCCTGCGGATGCTTAGCATCAGGCTTACGACTGCGGCTAACCATATTCACGCCTTCAACAATTGCGCGCTGCTTATCGACGTATACTTTCAAGACTTTACCGGTTACTCCTTTGCTTTCCCCGGTATTAACATATACTGTATCGCCTTTTTTAATATGTAATTTACTCATTGATAAATTCAATAAAAGATTAAAGTACTTCAGGCGCCAAGGAAACCACTTTCATGTTGACAGCACGTAGTTCACGTGCAACGGGGCCAAAAATTCGGCTACCTCTCAACTCGTTGGTACCAGTCAATAAAACGCAAGCATTATCATCAAAACGAATATAAGAACCATCTGCACGACGGATTTCTTTCTTCGTACGAACAATAAGCGCTTTCGAGACGGCGCCTTTTTTAATATCACTTGAGGGAATGACGTTCTGCACAGATACGACAATCACATCACCTACAGAGGCATAGCGTCTTTTTGTACCGCCGAGAACACGAATACAAAGCGCTTCACGAGCACCGCTATTGTCTGCTACCGTTAATTTACTTTCTGCTTGTATCATGATTACTTAGCTCTTTCAACTATTTTTACTACTCTCCATCTCTTTGTTCTGCTTAGCGGACGAGTTTCCATTAACAATACCGTATCTCCGAGATTGCATTCATTTTTTTCGTCATGAGCATGGTATTTTTTTGTCTTAGAGACAAACTTACCATAAATTGGGTGTTTCTCCTTAAAGATGGTTGCAACTACGATGGTTTTATCCATTTTGTTACTGATTACAACACCCTGTCTTGTCTTTCTTAAATTTCTTTCTTCCATCGGGATAGAATTATTTATTAAGTTCTCTCTGACGTAATTCCGTTTTAATGCGGGCAATATCACGACGAGCAGACTTGATTTTTGAAGGATCTGCTATGGGAGAAATAGAATGGTTCAGAAGAAGCTGTTCATAATTAGCAACTTCTGTTGCCAATCTTTCAGTCAACTCGTTCGTGGGAATTTGTTTAATTTCTGCACTCTTCATAATCAAGCATTTTTATCGTAATCACGTCTAACAACAAATTTCGTTGTAACAGGAAGCTTCTGCGCAGCTAAGCGCAATGCTTCCTTAGCAACATCATAAGAGACACCCTCTACTTCAAAAAGAATACGTCCGGGTGTTACAGGTACAACAAAACCAACAGGATCACCTTTACCTTTACCCATACGAACATCTGCCGGTTTCTTAGTAATAGGTTTATCCGGAAATACGCGAATCCATATTTGGCCTTCACGCTGCATATATCTTGTTACAGCAACACGCGCTGCCTCAAGCTGACGGCTATCAAGCCACTCAGTCTCCAAGCTTTTTATGCCAAAGCTACCGAAAGCCAATTGGTTCCCGCGTTGAGCGTTGCCCTTGCTTCGACCCTTTTGCGGTCTTCTATATTTTGTTCTTTTCGGTTGTAACATACTACATCAATTTTATCGATTATTGTTGTTTCTTCTACGACGAGGTTTACCATCCCTGTCGCCTTTTCCGCGATTGTTATCGCCATAATTACGGCCACGCTCGTTTTGTTGGGTATAGTTTGGCATCAAATCCTTCTTGCCATAAACTTCTCCACGACAAATCCAGACTTTAATACCCAACAAACCAACTTTAGTCAAAGCCTCTGTCTGACAATAGTCAATGTCTGCACGGAATGTATGCAGCGGAGTTCTACCCTCTTTATACATTTCTCGGCGAGCCATTTCAGCACCATTCAAACGTCCCGCAATTTGTATCTTAATACCTTCGGCACCCATACGCATTGTATTGGCAATAGCCATTTTAATTGCACGGCGATAAGCTACAAGGCCTTCTATCTGGCGTGCAATACCTTTGCCTACAATCTGAGCATCAAGCTCAGGTTTGCGTACTTCAAAAATATTAATTTGAATACCTTTATCGGTAATTTTCATCAACTCTTCCTTAAGCTTGTCAACATCTTGTCCGCCTTTGCCAATGATTACACCGGGACGAGACGAGCATATTGTTATTGTTACAAGCTTGAGCGTACGCTCAATAACGACTTTCGAAACGCTGCATTTTGCCAAACGAACATTGATGTACTCTCTGATCTTATTATCCTCAACAAGTGTATCACCAAACTTTTTGCCTCCGTACCAATTAGAATCCCAACCACGGATGATTCCTAAACGATTTGCTATTGGATTTATTTTTTGTCCCATACTACACTACTTATTAATCATTTAAAGAACCAATGTGCAACGTCACATGATTTGAACGTTTACGAATTCTAAAGCCACGACCTTGTGGCGCGGGTCTCATTCGTTTCAGCGTAACGCCTTCATTAACGAACGCTTTCTTAACATACAGTTCTCCTTCTTCAGCTTTTCTGTCGTTTTTCTGTTCCCAGTTCGCAATCGCAGAACGCAGCAGTTTTTCTAAAGATACTGAAGCTGCTTTCTGAGAAAATTTAAGCGTACTGAGAGCCCGACCTACTTCCATTCCACGAATCAAATCTACGACATAACGCATCTTGCGCGGAGAAGAAGGGACATTTTGCAGTGATGCAAAATATTGGGTTTTCAAGGCCTCTTTTCTTTCTTTGGCCGCTAATCTTTTTCTTGCTCCCATTATTTATTTTTCTTTTTAATTTCTTGAATTAAAACGCCCTGCTTTTATCTGTTACCTGCATGGCCACCGAACTTACGTGTGGGAGCAAATTCTCCCAACTTGTGTCCTACCATATTTTCAGTAACATAAACAGGAATGAACTTATTACCGTTATGGACTGCAATGGTATGTCCTACGAAATCCGGAGAAATCATTGAAGCCCTAGCCCATGTCTTTACGACACTCTTCTTACCGCTTTCATTCATCGCGAGAACTTTTTTCTCCAGTGATACGGTAATATACGGACCTTTTTTTAATGAACGACTCATAATCTACTCAATTAACTTGTTATTTGTTACTTCTTTCAATAATATACTTATTGGACTGTTTCTTTGGTCTTCTTGTCTTCAAACCTTTAGCATACAATCCAGTACGAGAACGTGGGTGTCCTCCAGACTGACGTCCTTCACCACCACCCATCGGGTGATCTACAGGATTCATTACAACGCCACGGTTATGAGGGCGACGACCAAGCCAGCGAGAACGCCCGGCTTTACCAGAACTTTCCAACGCATGGTCAGAATTTCCAACACTACCAACTGTAGCCTTACAAGCGCTCAGTATTTGACGAGTTTCGCCTGAAGGTAACTTAATAACACAATAATTTCCCTCACGGGATGTCAGTTGAGCAAAATTACCAGCGGAGCGAACGAGCAAAGCACCTTGTCCAGGACGTAACTCAATATTATGAATCACTGTACCTACAGGTATCTTCTGCAAGGGAAGGGAATTACCCACTTCAGGTGCAGCTTCAGAACCAGACATTACCTTGCTGCCCACTTCAAGTCCATTGGGAGCAATAATATAACGCTTTTCACCATCCGCATAGTACAACAATGCGATACGCGCCGAACGATTCGGATCGTATTCTATGGATTTTACTACTGCGGGAACACCATCTTTCTCTCTTTTAAAATCGATAAAACGGAATTTTCTCTTGTGGCCGCCGCCAATATAGCGCATCGTACGGTTGCCAACGTTATTACGACCGCCAGTGGCGCGCTTTCCATATACAAGAGACTTCTCTGGTACCGATGCAGTAATTTCTTCAAATGTACCAATAATCTTGTGTCTCTGACCCGGTGTTGTGGGTCTAAATTTCCGTACTGCCATTCTTATTAAATATTGCTATAAAAATCTATTGATTCACCCTCACCTAGCGTTACAATTGCCTTCTTAAAAGCATTTGCACGGCCTTTTACAAGACCTTTTTTTGTATAGCGGCTTTTTGTTTTGCCACCATAGCGCATGGTGTGAACAGACTTAACATTCACATTATAACGTCCCTCTACCTCTGCCTTAATCTGGAGCTTATTAGCTTCAGGACGCACAATGAAGCCAAACACATTGTTTTGCTTCCCTGTAATTGCGGTCATCTTTTCAGTGACCAACGGTTTTACTATGTATCCCATTTCTCTATTCTCCTTGTTTGGTTAAGACTTCATCGATATTTTTCAAAGAGCTTTCTGTAATAACCATAACTCCTGCGTCGAGTACGCTATACGTATTCAACACCGAAGCTGCCATCACTTTAGCACTTTTTAAATTACGAGCTGACAAATATACATTTTTATCTACACTTGGCAAAACCAAAAGCATTTTTTTATCATTAACCTTCAGTTTTTCTGCCATTTCCACAAAGGATTTGGTTTTTGGAGCCTCAATTGTGAAATCTTCAATAACAATTATGGCATTTTCTTTTGCTTTATATGCTAATGCAGATTTGCGAGCAAGTTGCTTAACTTTCTTATTCAACTTGAAGTTGTAATCTCGAGGGGTAGGACCAAATACGCGAGCACCACCGACTAACAATGGTGAGTTAATATCTCCACGACGTGCACCGCCACCACCTTTTTGGCGACCAAGTTTACGAGTAGAACCGCTCAATTCACTTCTTTCCTTTGTCTTTGCAGTTCCCTGACGCTGAGCGGCCATATACTGCTTTACATCCAAATAAATGGCATGGTCATTAGGTTCAATTCCGAAAATAGCTTCGTTTAACGTAACCTTTCTGCCGGTGTCTTCACCATTTTTATTTAATACGCTAACTTCCATCACTCTTTAATTAAAACGATTGAACCTTTACAACCGGCAACAGACCCCTTCACAAGAAGTAGGTTATGTTCCGGAATAACTTTTAGCAATTGCAGATTTTGAGTTGTAACGCGATCGCCGCCCATCTGGCCGCCCATTCGCATTCCTTTAAATACTTTTGCAGGGTAAGAACATGCACCAATAGAACCCGGTTTGCGCGCACGGTCATCTTGACCATGTGTGGACTGACCTACACCACTGAAACCATGGCGTTTCACAACACCCTGGAAACCGTGACCTTTAGAAGTGCCTACGATGTCAACATACTTTACATCATTAAAGATGTCTACTGTGACTGTATCACCCAGATTCAGTTCCTTATCAAAACCATTGAACTCGGCCAAGTGTCTCTTTGGCGTAGTCCCAGCTTTTTTAAAGTGTCCTTTCATAGAATTGGTGGTATTCTTTTCCTTCAATTCCTGAAAACCGAGTTGAACGGCTGAATAACCGTCTTTCTCAGCACTTTTAACCTGAGTAACTACGCAAGGACCTGCTTCAATAACAGTGCATGGCACATTTTTGCCATCAGCACTGAAAACGGATGTCATTCCGATTTTCTTTCCAATTAATCCTGGCATTTCAGTTTGATATTAATATTTACTATACTTTAATCTCAACTTCTACTCCGCAAGGCAATTCAAGCTTCATCAAAGAATCAACGGTCTTTGCTGTTGAGCTATAAATGTCTATCAGTCTCTTGTAAGAGCACAGTTCAAACTGCTCACGAGATTTTTTGTTTACAAACGTGCTACGGTTAACCGTATAAATACGCTTGTGAGTTGGCAATGGAATAGGTCCGCTGACAATAGCTCCCGTTGCCTTTACTGCTTTCACGATCTTATCGGCAGACTTGTCTACCAATGTATGATCGTAAGATTTCAGTTTAATTCTAATTTTTTGACTCATTGTTTTTAATATTGTTTTTAGGGGGGCATAGTGCTTAAGAGTCATTCGTTAAGCACTTGCCTATCCCATTTTTTTGTTTATACTAAATCTGTACGTCCTTTTATTTCTTCAAGTACACCTTTTGCCAAGTTCGATGACATAGGTGCATGATGGTCATATTCCATTGAAGAAGTTGCGCGTCCTGAAGTAATTGTTCTCAAAGCCGTAACATAACCAAACATTTCAGCTAATGGTACAAAAGCTTTTACCACGCGGGCTCCGGAACGTGTCGTATCCATTCCTTCCACCTGACCGCGACGTTTATTCAGGTCACCAATTACATCGCCCATGTTGTCTTCAGGTGTTACCACTTCAAGTTTCATGATGGGTTCCAATAATACCGGACCTGCTTTAGCGCACGCATTCTTATACGCATTCAATGCAGCCAATTCAAAGGAAAGCTGATCAGAGTCAACCGGATGGAAAGAACCATCCACCAGTTCTACTTTTAGGCTATCCATTGGGTATCCACCGAGAATACCGCTTTTCATTGCGTTATCAAAACCTTTCTGTACAGATGGGATAAATTCCTTCGGAATATTACCTCCGGATACAGAATTAACAAATTGCAATCCTGCTTCCTTAAAATCTTCATCTACAGGGCCTACATTTACAATAATGTCAGCGAATTTACCACGACCACCTGTCTGCTTCTTGTATACTTCGCGTAAATTAACGGTTTTCGTAATGGCTTCCTTATAATTTACCTGAGGTTTACCTTGATTACACTCAACTTTGAATTCACGGCGCAAACGCTCAAGAATAATGTCAAGGTGAAGTTCACCCATACCCGAAATAATAGTTTGACCACTTTGCTCGTCCGTCTTCACGGTAAACGTTGGATCTTCTTCAGCCAGTTTACTTAAACCGAGAGACAAGCGATCCATGTCCTTTTGAGTTTTAGGTTCAATAGCAATACCAATCACAGGATCAGGGAAAGTCATTGATTCCAAAATAATAGGTGCATTTTCGTCGCAAAGCGTATCACCAGTACGAATATCCTTGATACCAACAACGGCACCAATATCTCCTGCCGCAATCATGTCAACAGGCAGCTGCTGATTTGAATGCATCTGGAACATACGCGAAACACGTTCTTTCTTCCCAGAACGTACATTAAATATATAGGAACCAGCGGTCAATTTACCAGAATATACGCGAACATAAGTCAGACGCCCAACATAAGGATCAGTAGCAATTTTAAAAGCCAATGCTGATGTATGTTCATTTTCGTCGGGACGACGATCTTCCTCTTCATTTGTATCGGGATTTTCGCCTATCACATTGGGAGTATCCAGAGGAGAAGGCAAGAAAGCACATACATAGTCGAGCAAGGTCTGCACGCCTTTGTTCTTAAACGAAGAGCCACAGCACATCGGCGTTAGTTTCATTTCCAGTGTACCCTTGCGAATTGCCCTAATCATCTCTTCTTCTGTAATCTTTGAAGGATCATCGAAGAATTTCTCCATCAGTTTGTCATCAAACTCGGCTGCTTGTTCCAGCATTTTATTATGCCATTCCTCTGCTTCATCTTTCAGATCTGCAGGGATGTCATCTACCTCATATTCTGCGCCCATGGTTTCATCATGCCATAAGATCGCCTTCATCTTAATCAAATCAACCACACCTTTAAAGCTCTCTTCTGCGCCAATCGGAATATTGATAGCGCAGGGGTTTGCGCGCAGAACGTTTTTCATTTGATTCAGCACCTCATAATAGTCGGCGCCGGAACGGTCCATCTTGTTAACATAACCCAAACGGGGCACATTATATTTGTCAGCCTGTCGCCATACAGTCTCGGACTGAGGTTGCACACCACCTACTGCACAGTAGGTAGCAACGGCACCATCGAGCACGCGAAGTGAGCGTTCCACTTCTGCTGTAAAGTCTACGTGTCCCGGAGTGTCAATCAAATTAATTTTAAACTGCTTGTCATTCCAATTCCAGAATGTTGTTGTTGCAGCAGAAGTAATTGTAATACCTCTCTCCTGCTCCTCTTCCATCCAGTCCATGGTTGCAGCTCCATCATGTACTTCACCGATTTTGTACGTTTTACCGGTATAATACAGGATTCGTTCCGATGTAGTTGTCTTACCTGCATCGATATGCGCCATAATACCGATATTACGCGTTAAATGCAAATCAGCTTGTGCCATACTTTTTTTTCTCCTTACTTTATCTTAAATTAAAATCTAAAATGAGCAAATGCACGGTTGGCCTCATCCATACGATGCACATCTTCTTTGCGTTTAAACGCGCCGCCTTGCTCATTATATGCATCCATAATCTCAGCAGCCAATTTTTCGGCCATGCTCTTACCTCCACGTTTGTGAGCGAAAAGGATCATATTTTTCATTGAAATAGATTCCTTTCGATCCGGACGGATTTCTGTAGGAACCTGAAATGTTGCGCCACCAACGCGGCGTGATTTTACTTCTACTTGAGGAGTAATTTTATCCAAAGCTTCTTTCCAAATATCAAGAGCCGGTTTCTCCTCATTTTTCATTTTTTCACTAACGATATCCAATGCTGCATAAAAGATTTCATAAGAAAGACTCTTTTTGCCATCAAACATCAAGTGGTTTACAAACTTTGAAACTTTCTGATCGTTAAACTTCGAATCCGGAAGTATCAAACGTTTTTTAGGTTTTGCTTTTCTCATTTTAAAGAATTTTCGGTTGGGCTGCATCTCTGTTCTTCAAGACCCTCACGGGCACTTTACTCAACCATTCCGCCGTCCTTATTGTTTAATAATTATTTCTTTCCAGCTTTTGG
>JAQVXN010000197.1 GCA_028709135.1 Bacteroidaceae bacterium
TATTTGATTCTTTTATTGCATCTTTAATAAGCACTTTGTCAATAGTAAAGTGCTGACCCGTAAAACGAACGGGCAATTTCTTTTTTGTCATTATTTACTTCTTACAGGTGACACAAAATTAATAGACGTTTTGTCTATACCAAAAAAATAAGGATTTTTACTCAGGACTGCCTATCACTTGATAGAAGTCCATAACTTGATAAAACAAGACATAATGCAGAAATTGTAATTATTAGAGCACAAAAATATTAACTTTACCTAGAATAACAAAGAATAAATTGAAAGAAAAGAAAGCCGAACGCACAACATTGGCTATAGCTAATGCGGGTTAAAGTGCTAAAATGAAAGTAATTACAAAAAATAGACTAATCGCTAATCAGAAAGAAAAGTGCATTAAAATCCCGCACTAGCCATAGCCGAGACCGTTAGCGGTCATGCTGTGACGACAGTGCAGACCAAAACGGGGAACGCTGAAAACCGAACAGAGTAAGCATAAATATAAAAAGTGACAATGAAAAAAAATACAATCATCCTACTTTCAATCGGACTGACTTTTCTTTTTTCCTGTAAAAGTCGTGAAGATAAAATTAAAGATGTCGTTAATGAATTTCTGACGGAAATCAACGACCAAACAAAAACCCTTAACAAAGAATTAATGACAGAAAACTTCGCAACCTTTTTTAAGGGGAAGAGCTATTACCTCTCTCAAAATTGGGATTTAACTGTAAAGCCCGATAATGATTCTATCATATTAGTTGAGGCAAAAAGCAAAACACATAATGGACTTGGGCAACCTATTGAAATACTCCAAGGGTTCTATTTGACAAACACTTTTGGAGATTGGAAAATATTTGATTCTTACAAATTAGTGGCTGACCATTTAGACTTTGAAATAGTAGACACGCAATGGGACTTTTATTGGGATAGAGATAAAGATGCCATTTTTAAAGACCTCCAAGAAAAAGTAAAACTAGAGGTAATAGTTCCAGGGTATGGGAGTTATTATTCGGATAGTAGAAAAGGCAAACTAAAGCTCATTAATAATTCCGAATACGATATTCAAAGAGTTAAGATTCTCATTGAACATTTTGACAATAACGGAAATTCAGTAAACACAGATAAAGAATATGTATCAAACATAATCCGAAAACATGGCTACCGTGAATTTGACTGGTATACTAGTGATTGTGCAAAGTGCTATAAACAGGAGTTTAAAATAAATTTTGTAAAAGAAAGTAATTAAAATGCAATCACTACCAACACTTTTGTTTCGTGGCGACAGCGACAGATTTAGCAAGAGGCTATTGAAATCAACTTTCAATAGCGAGTTGTTCTTGACAAACCTAATCAGTGGTGGAAATGGCAGAGAAATTTTCAGTAATACAATCGGACAATTATTAAACAGACATATTGCAACAGGTTGGGATAAGACACATTTCCTTTCATTTTCTACAGATGAACAGCGAGCATTTCATTATGGAAGTGATGGAAAACCATTTAATGATGTTTATGACGAAAGTGGAAACTGGGATTTTGCAGTTTTGACATTTGATACTTCTTTACTTATTCAAGATAGCATCCGAGAAATTGAAACAGGAATTTATTCAGCACAGTTCGTTCCATCTTGCATTGAATTTTTACCAACCTACAAGGTGATTTTAATTGATGCAGTTTCTCATCTTAAGAGTATTGCAAGTATAAACAATCTTGACTTGACAACAGCAATTGCAAATGCAGACAAGGACAAAGAATGGTTAATACTTCCAGCTAGTCCGTTCAATAATCAAGGAGAGTTTACCGCTAAGCTTGATGCTCATTGCATAACCGACAAAAGAGTTTACCGCTATGAATAAACTTTCAGCAAACTTGGACGAAATAACCTTCGTGGACAGAAAAGCACGAACCGCTAACAGGCGTTTGGCTCAATGGCGGGTGACGTGGTTAATTGAACACTCTACCTCGCATCAACATTTGTGGTGTATTGATAGTTTTGTGCTCCGAAATCCGCCACTGCGCCAAGCGCCAAAACGTTAGCGGTAATCGTAGAGCAAAACGAAGTGCGATTGGAAAGCATAAAAGAATTTTAAAAAAATGAGTTATAGAAAATTTTTGAACTGGATAGAAAAGCGAAATATTCTGATTGTGTATTTTCTCTTCTCTATCACAATTTCTGCATTTTGTCAAGTGGACAAAATAGCGGGTTATGAGATTGTGAAAAAATCACCATTGGGTTATTTGCCAAAAGACAGCAAAAATTTACCAATTCTCGTAACAACCACAGAAGGGCAAAAATCTTTGGCAACGCTTGAAGATTCAATTGAATATATGAACGCAAAGCCGAAACAACGAAATTCTATGATTGCACAAGGTGGTATAGAATACGCCTATTTAGACAATAATCACAATTTTGTAGTTCCTCTTGGAGTGTATGATTTTGCTGATAATTTCGGTTTGGGACGTAAAGCCATAGTTGCGAACAAAGGAAAATATGGCATAATAGACGAGTTTGGTAGATTAGTTTTACCATTGGAATATGATTTTATTGAACAACCTTCCATTTGGTCTAATTATGCAAATATTTTTTTAGCAACGAAACAAGACACTGTTAAAATATTTGACGAGAACTTAAACGTAATCCCCACAGAAGGCATTGCGTCATATTGGGATTGGGATGGGAATCTTTTTGTTGCCGACAAAAAAAACAAAGTCGGACTTATTGATTACAACGGAAAACAAACTATTCCATTTCTCTACGATACATTATACAAAGAGCATTCTGTTCCGAGAATTTCCGGATTTATAGCAAAAAAAGATGGTTTTTATGGTTTCGTTTCTAGCAATAATGAAGTTATTCAGCCATTCAAATACAATTATATTTATGCCTTAAAAGGAGGTTACGCAGTTTATATTGATCAAAATAATAAAGTCGGAATTTATGACGAAAGTGGTAAAATAATGATACCATTTGACTACGATGCTATTTATAGCACATGGTATAACAATCACCGTACAAAAGAGTTTCCAGCTAATACAGATATATTCATAGTTGAAAAAGATGGAAAAATTGGCACCATTGACAACAAAAACAATGTTATTATTCCGATTATTTATGACGGATTATCGAGCTGGGTTGAATATGGACCTGAAGCCCATTTTGTAAAAAACAACGACAAATATGGCATAATATCACACAGAGGCGAAATCATAATACCAATAGAGTATGATTATGTAGGTATTCCTCAAGGTGGAGTTGTTTTAGTTATTAAGAACGGCAAATATGGCGTATTGTCTTGGAAAAATAAAGAAGTTTTGCCTTGTATATATGATAAAATCATTTTAGATATTCCTTGGCTTGGCTTTGGAGACGAAAAACCAAAAATAGTAGCCTTACAGCAAAATGTATGGAAATATTTTGACCTAAATGGCAAAGTTTTACAATCGAATGTTTCTTTGAAAGTGATAAATGACAAATATGATTATATTTTCAAATGGGGCGAACCCTCAAACGAAAACCATGATTTTGACCTCAAACAAAAAGGAGGAATAATAAGAGAAAGATAAAAAGAAGTGATAAACGACTACCGCTAACAGCGGTTTGGCGTAATGGCGGGTTCAGTGCTTCGTATGACAGTTTTGTGGTAGGTTCAAGTGCAGTTCTTCGATTGAACTTTTATGCTAAAAATCCGCCACTACGCCAAGCCGCGAACCGTTACCTGCTATGTTAGAAAAACGACCGTGCATATTGACAACGACACATTTTGACGTACTGACATTCTACATTTGCGGAACTAACGGGAAAAGCTGAAAACCGAGTAGAGTAAGCAAATTTATTTCTAAAAACAATGTATATGAAGTTAAATGAAAAATCAAATCCAATTGTATCTAAACCGCAATTTAAATGGTTGACACTTTTGACGTTTTTTGGCATTCTACTAATTTTCACAAACTGTAGTAAAGATGACGATAATATTGAAGATGACGTTGAAAGCTATCCTACCTTAAAAATAGTCAATACTGTTACCGACAATAGATATATAACTTCCGTCAAAATGGTCAATTATGAATTTAATAATCTTAATATAACCAGTGGTAATTCCCAAACATTCACTCTTGACAATGGTATGCCAGGCGGACTTGAAAACATAAATATAACAGTCAGTTATCGAACCTCTACAACTCCATCAAACTCCAAAAGTAAAGCTGTAAATTTTGAAAAAGGTAAAACTACAGCTCTTACGTTGAAAGGGTGCATTAGTTACGAAGGATGCAATGGATACACACTTGAATAACTTATGAAAGCTAACTTTGGAATAGTACACTAACTTGATGGTTCATAAAAAATGAGAAAAAATACATAACTTGATAAGAAACACAGCAGGTAACATCGTATTGGCAATAGGCGGGCTGAATGACTTTAATTGGACAGAAGTGCAAAGTTCAACGTCAGTTCTTCGATTAAGCTTTAGTGCTAAAAAGCCCGCCCATCGCCAATACGCGGCCCGTTAGCCACAAGCATTATGAACACACTGCATAAAATAATAACAATAGGATTACTGATAGTTTCTCTGAATCTTTCTGGACAAGATTTAAGAATTCTAAACACTAAAGATTTAATTCCAATTTCAA
>JAQVXN010000198.1 GCA_028709135.1 Bacteroidaceae bacterium
AACATCTAAGTTTTATGAACCATTGGATGATGATTTCAATTTTGAGGAATATTTTAGTGATGTAGTTGGTGTTTCTGTAAATGATACTCCAGTTGAAAATGTAGTGCTATACGTGAATGGCAGTGTAATTGGGTATATCATAACCAAGCCACTTCATGAATCTCAGTGCTTTATGCCCAAGAAAATGGAAGATGGACGTTGGAAAATCACCTTGAAAGTAAAGGATAACTATGAGCTCAAGTCACTGCTTCGTTCATTCGGCGAACAGATTGAAGTGATGGCACCTGCGTCATTACGTCGAGAAATGAAAGAATCGGCAGATCGCATGAGTGAACTGTATGCCGAAAAAATATAATAGATGTATAATGTTTGTACAAATTAGATTATTCCATCATAATGAGAAAAATAATAATAAAATCTATAGAATATGAAAGAATTAAAGTGTCCAAAATGTAACAGTGTTTTCACTGTTGATGAAGCTGACTATGCTAATATTGTCAGCCAAGTAAAGAACCATGAGTTTGATGACGAAGTAAATCATCGTTTAGAAGAACTTCACAAACAAATGCTTGCAGAACAGACAGCAAAAACGGCTAAAGCAGAGCAACAGTTTCAAAATGAATTGTCAACAAAAAGACTGGAACTAAGTGAAAAGGAAAATGAAATAGGAAAACTTAATGACAAACTGAACAGTATTGCACAATCCAAACAATTAGAATTCAATGTAGAAATTCAATGCAAAGAGAAAGAGATCGCGGAACTCAAATCAACTATCGAAAAGAATGATGCAAATGTGAAAATTGCTATTTTTGAAGAGAAGGGTAAAGCTCAACAGGAACTGCAATTAAAGGAGAATGCTATCGCTAATTTAAAAAACCAGATAAGCTCCCAGAAGAACGAGGCGACAATTCGTGAAACAAGTATCAAAGAAAGCTATGAACTCCAGCTAAAGCAAAAGCAGGAACAGGTGGATTACTACAAGGATTTGAAATCTCGCATGTCTACAAAGATGGTTGGTGAGACACTGGAAATTCATTGTAACACAGAATTTAATAGAATTCGTCCAATGTTTCCGAATGCCTATTTCGAAAAAGATAATGATGCTTCGGCTGGCAGCAAAGGGGACTTCATCTTTAGAGATTCTGAAGATGAAACTGAATACCTGTCTATTATGTTTGAAATGAAAAACGAGATGGATGAAACCAACACCAAGCACAAGAACGAAGATTTTCTGAAAAAATTGGATGAAGACCGCAGTGCAAAAAACTGTGAGTATGCTGTATTGGTATCATTATTGGAACCTGATAGTGAATTATATAATACAGGAATAGTTGATGAGTCTCATCGATATCCAAAAATGTATGTTATTCGTCCACAGTTCTTTATTCCTCTCATCACATTACTTGTACAAACTTCTAAGAAGAGTTTGGAATACAAGAAGAAACTTATAGCAGCACAAAATCAGTCAGTTGATGTGACAAACTTTGAAAATCAACTGAATGATTTCAAAGACAAGTTTGCCAACAATTATCGTTTGGCCAGCGAGAAGTTCCAGACAGCCATTGCTGAGATAGATAAGTCAATTGACCATTTGCAGAAAATAAAAAGCGCATTGGTTGGTTCTGAAAATAACCTCAGATTGGCAAATGACAAGGCCGATAATCTTACCATCAAGAAGCTAACACGAGACAATCCTACGATGAAAATCAAGTTTGATGAATTGAAAAATGATTCAACTAAGCAAATAGAATAATAGTTGGCTAAGTAAATGCTAACAGTGCATATTGAGTGCATTGTTAGCATTTACTTTTGTATTTTAGAAAAAAGAATTATGACTACAAAAATAAAAACAATTTCAGTATCCACTTTAGAAAGGCGTTTTAAAAAACTCCACGATGCAGCGAACTTCTCGGAAGATTGTAGCAAAGCATTAATTTTTCATACAGAAGAACTCAAAAAATTTGATTTGACTGATGAACAGACAAATGCTATTAGAGAGCTGGATGATTTTATAGGTGTCTGGACGGATAAGTTCTCAATACTCGCAGAAAAGATGCAGTCTGTAGAAGCTCAATATTTAGATCACTTATCGCAAGATAGAAGCACGTGCGCATTGATAGAAGAGGTCCCGACATATGCCAAAAATGAAATTCCAAATACTTTTCAAATGTCCGAGAAGCTGTTTGGCATAGGATATTACGAAATGGAAGGTGACCCCTATGGCGCAAAGGGGCATAAATATACACGAGAAGTCGTCTTAAGCAATTTACAAGAACTTCACATGAATGTTGTCTTGTGTATAAAGGCTTTGGCAAATGCATCATATAATGGCATTTGGAAAGAAGTAGAGCAAGTCGTTCTTGAAATATACGATACAATGCCAAACAATCAGTTTATAAATATGTGCAGGCTTTTTGCCATTAATAAATGGCCTGAGTCTAGTAGTGAAAAACTTTTAACTAAATAATAAAGAATATGAAAAGAATTCTATTTTATGTAACAGCTATTGTGTCATTGACATTATTTGCTGCATGTTCAAAAGATGATGGTGATGGTTTTAATATCACATCTTCAAAAAGTGTTGAATTGACGAGCAAAAAAACATCACAAATTGAATGTTCAGATTCTAAGGCAACGTATGCCTCTGAGAACGGGTATGTAGCAACGGTTTCAGAGACAGGACTTATTACCGGTAAAAGAATTGGAGAAACCTATATTGATGTAAATGGGCAAAAATCCATCAGGGTCTCTGTTACACCTGTTTACACTCAATTTACCGAACCTCAGTTCTTGTTTGGAGCAACAAAAGATGAGGTGTATGCAAAAGTCGGAACAAACTACTCATTGTCAAATGATAACAGTATTGTATACATTAAAACAAGTGATAGGACAAGAGGTTATTTATATCTATTAAAAGACGGAAGGGTCACATCTGTAGTAATGATGGTGAGTAGTAGCTATTTCAGTAGTCTGACAGATTTTCTTCTTGAAAGGTATGTACCAGCTACATTTTCTGAAGAGGATTATACGATATTATATGTAAATGCACTAACTGCAGATAAAATTACCATGATTATTGGAGAGCAAGTATATTCTGTATCTATAATTGGCGTAATTTATATACCTTATAGCAACTCTAAATCTCGTTCTGTAGAAGATAGCGGAAACATTAAGCAACAAGCTAAACGTTTACTTGATGAGTTGAATCTAAGATAATCTCAATTGTAGATTGAATAGATTTATTCGTTGGCGGAATTAAATCAAGGCGTATTTAATTCCGCCAACCTGTAGATAACAGATCTGAAAGTTTCAGATTACTGACATTCCCTTTGCACGAGAATTGATGAAGCGTCCAAGTGAGTATGTAGTCCTGATGAGGAGGAATTCACTTAAAGATTTAGGTAATTCTTGTTATTCACCTGAAATGAAAAACCTTTATAATAAACAATTGGATCTTTTACTTGGAAAGATAGGCTTAATAGACTAAATTTGCAAAGCAGAATAAGTCTAAGAAAAATACAATATAAAATGAAAAGAAGGGAGTTTATAGCTGATGCATTGTTGGCTGGCGGCGCGCTTATAATTGGTGGAACAAATATAAACGGAGAGAATGTGAAAGAGGAATTAAGTCCTGTCTATCATCCGTTAGGAAAGAAAACGCGTCTTAAATTGATTCCCATTGAACCTTTAGAGACAAAGCATGCAAACGAACTAGTAGCAGATATCAAGAATATGGCCCAAGAGGGAGTTATGAACGAGGTCGCTTTTTTTATGACACTGGTTCCAGAAGGAAATCCTCCTATTGATAAGGTGACGGCTTTTGCGGAGAGTTATCAATTTATTCGTCGTTTGTTAGGAGATGTACCTTTTAAGGTGGGTATTCTGGCTCAAGCCACTATCGGGCATAATTATTCACTGACACAACCTTTTGCTTTTCAACCGCAAATTTCATTGAATGGAACTGTTAACGAAGGCGCGGTGTGTCCATATGACGAGGTTTCCATAATTACTTGAAGACGATATTTCACCAGATTGCTTTGATGAAGCCTGATTTTTTTATTATTGATGATGATTTTCGTTTGATTACAAATAGAAATGCGTGTATTTGTCCTTTACACGTTTCTGCTTTTAATAAGAAATACGGAACAGGTTTGACGCAAGAGGAACTGCGTAAACATCTGCTTGGGCAGGCTACTGAAGATAGGGACATTGCTGAGAAGTTTGATACGGTGAATGTCGAATCTCTTTATGGTGCAGCTGAGGTGATACGAGAAACCGTTGATGCTGTAGATCCTTCTATTCCGGGTTATTTCTGCACGTGTATAGGTGATATTCGTTATGCGGCGGGGATAGAAAAGAGATTGGCGGGCAAGAACCATCCACGAACTATACGACTGAATGATGCAAGATATTTGCAACCGGGTCCTGCTAATTTTGTAGTGCGAATGCAGGGTACTGCGATACAGATGGCTACAATAGGTAAGACGGATTATGTACTCGCCGAAACAGATACTTATCCGCAAAACCGATATAGTACCTCTGCACGGGTTCTTCATAGCAATTTTACGGGCTATTTACTGGAAGGTTGTATGGGAGCAAAGCATTGGATAACGAGGCTTGGAGAG
>JAQVXN010000199.1 GCA_028709135.1 Bacteroidaceae bacterium
AAATGACAAGAACGCACAAGACAAGAAAAGAGCTCTTGGAGAGCGCAATGAGATTGAAGCTACATTTGGAACCTCAAAGAGAGTCTATCGAGCGAATAATATACGAGCCAAGCTACCTGATACTGCCTACACTTGGATTGGTGCCTGTTTTTTTGCAAAGAACGTAATGAACTTCCTCAGGGAATTTCTTCGTCTCTTTTTTGAAAATTCAGCTCTGACGGATCTCAAAAAGACAAAATTTGACAGAATCAACATCTTTCCACAACATTCCCCAATTTACTACATAACTACACTGCAAATAAATTAGCAGACCCTAACTACAAAGGTAATCTTTTTCTTTTGTGTTTCCTATAACTTACCCACACGATTCGTTATAGAGCCTGATTTATGCTTAGGCTTCCATTTTTTTGAGAGTCAAGAAATGATCGAAATCCTTTTCTTTAAGTATTGTTATATCGATTTTTGTTGATAAGTGGTTAAGAAGTCGTAAATTTGCAAATCAAAATATTCGTTGATGAGGAAGGTGAAAAAAATTTGGTTGTTTGTCTTAATAGGATTATTTTGTTCAGATAACTTATCTGCTCATAAGGAATATAAGCAGATACGAGCTTTTATGAAAGCTAACAATCTGAATGAGGCTGTGAATGTTGTAAATAAGTGTAAGAAGGATAGTACAATGATGAATGATCCTGAACTTTATTTTTTGTCATCGGATGTACAACGTAAACTAAATGATAATCAGAATGTAAGGTTATATTTAAAACAGCCATACGATACAATTTCTTTTTTTTCTTCTATTTATGGTATTTTTGATGATTTAATTACTGCAGATAATAAAGAATCAATTCCTGACAGTAAAGGGAGAATACATGTTAAGCGGAGAGACAAAAGTCATTCTATTTTGAAAATGTATTATCCAAATTTATTTAATGCTGGACTGTTTTTTATTAAAAAGAGGCAGTATCAGGAGGCTGACAAATATTTTTCGATGTATATTAATGCTGCTGCTACTCCAATATTTATTGCGGATAGTTTGCAAAAGCGTGATAGTAAGATTCCTCGCGCTGCTTTTTGGAGTATGACGAGTTGTTATGAATTAAAAGATTATAAGGGAGTTTTTAAATTTAAAAATTTTGCTTTGCGTGATACTGTAAACATTGAATTGTGCTTGCAATATGCTTCAATGTCTTATGCTGCACTTAATGATAATGTTGGAATGGTAAAGGAGTTGAAAAATGGGATCCGGTATGCTGATAAGGAGCTGTTTTTCTTCTCGCATTTAGCTGATTACTATAATTTAGTAAAGGATTATAAATCTGGACTTGCTTTATGTGATAGTATGTTAAAAGTTGACAGTGCTCAAGTGATGTATAAATTTGCAAAAGTTGTTGTATTGTTTAATTTGAAGATGTATGATGAGTGTAAGGTTTTATCGAAGGAGGTGATTGCCAAAGATTCTACAAATGCGGATGCTTATTATTATATTGCGAGCTGTTTTTACAATCAAGCTACAGATATTGATGATAATATTAAATCTGATCTTAGTGCAAATGCTTATTCAAAAGAGAAAAAGAAAGCGAATGCTTTATTTGGACAGAGTTTGCCATATATGGAGCAGTATAAAAAAATGAGGCCTGATGATACGGCGCGCTGGGCTGCACCGTTATATCGTATATACTTGTCTTTGAATATGGGCAAGCAGTTTGAAGAGATGGATAGTTTGCTAAAGAAAGTAGAAACTGAAAAGACGAAAGCAAAGTAGGAAGTACCTAAAAATAAATTTAATTATAAAGGAAGTAATCTTTTCTCTTGTATCAAGTTGTTATATTTAAAAAAAAGATTACTTTTGCAATGAAAAGGCGGTAATAGCTCAGTTGGTAGAGCGTTGGCTTCCCAAGCCGAAGGTCGCGGGTCCGAGTCCCGTTTACCGCTCTTTCGTAAGCATGAAAAGATGCTAGTAATAACATTATGTATAGTTGCAATTTTGTTAATAGGCTATTTGCTTATTGCAACGGAGACTTTTCATCATATTAATAAATCAGCAGTAGCAATTTTTACTGGAACTATTTGTTGGTTACTATATATATGTGAAGGCTCCAGTTTTGTTATGCATGAGCATGGAGCAGCTTATAAGACTTTTTTAGAGGGGAGAGCATCCAGTTCTTTTCTTGTGAAAGAATTTATTGCTAAGCATATTTTTTCAAATTATGTAGGTTCTGCATGTGAAATAGTGCTTTTTTTATTGGCAACTATGACTATTGTGGAAGTGCTAAATAATAATGGATGTTTTGATTTTATTACCGAGTGGTTACGTACGAGAAATGCGAAGCGCTTGCTTTGGCTAATGGCTGTGATAACATATTTGTTGTCTGCAAATTTGGACAATATGACGACGGCAGCTATGATGCTAGTTATTATGCACATGCTTGTGAGTGACAGGCGTCAACGTTTGTTTTTTGGGGCAACTATTGTGATCGCAGCTAATTGTGGAGGAGCTTTTACTGTTATTGGTGATGTGACAAGTTTGACTCTTTGGATAAAAGGAGCTGTTACGCCGACCCATTACGCTGCAAGAATGTTTTTACCTTCTTTGGTTGGTTGGATAGTCCCTACATATTTAATTAGTAGACATCTGCCAACTCATTTTGATGATTTGCCATATAAACTTCATTATTTGGGTGATGACACGACGCTCAATCGTTGGCAACGTTATTTGATGTTGATAGTGGGAATTGGCGGACTTTGGTTTATTCCATCTTTTCACAGAATTACTCATTTGCCTCCTTTTGTTGGGGCCATGTGCGTATTGTCGCTGCTTTGGATTGTGAACGAATTGTTTAATAGAAAGCTTTTGAACAGTGATCAAATGTTTAATCACCGATTGCCTAGATCGCTACAATATACAAATATTCAGTCCATTATTTTTATTATAGGAATATTTTTTGCTGTTGGCGCCATCGCGGAAACTGGGGTTTTGAGAATGTATGGTGAGTGGTGTACGACGAATATTCATAATATTTATATTTTATCTGTTGCTGTAGGTGCTGTTTCAAGCTTTTTGGACAGTATTGTACTTGTGTTGAGCAGTATTTCTACGTTTCCGGTTCTTGATATTATGCAATTACATGGGAATGTGGATGCTGCCTATTTAAGTAATTTTGTTCAGGATGGATCTTATTGGACCCTGTTGAGTTTTTGTAGTACGCTTGGCGGAACCATCTTTATTATTGGCTCGCTTGCTGGATATGCTTTTATGAGGATTGAAAAGGTTTCATTCTCATGGTATATTCGTCATATATCTGGAAAAGTACTTTTGGGCTGGTTATTGGGTTTGTTGGTCTATTTTCTTGCAACTAATTTTCTTTCGTAAATATAATAGTTATGTTTTGAAACAAAACGGCGATTTTTTGTAGAAATTACACCTAAATAGTTGTCTCTTAAAAAGTAGGTATTTTATTTTGTAATTATTGCTTCTATATAACAAATCTACAAGCTATGGAAAATAAATATAGAGTTAAACGAAGTTAGCGAGTTCAGTTTCCATTCATTTTTTCGTAAATAGAAAATCTTTTAACCACAAAATGTAATTCACTGACGAAGGCGATAGCCGACGGACTGTTGTTATTATCTTATTTTGTTTGCCTATTGGCAAAGAGGACTGTCCAATAAAACATTTGAGGTATTATAAGAAAGGGCTGAAATTAGAAATGATTTCAGCCCAAAATGTATTATCTTGTCTTCACCATAAAGAAAAATTTAACACATGGGCAAAAGTATACATTTTAGCGGACAGCCGCTTTATAGTCAAGTAATAAAATTGCTAGACAAGACAAAAATTCTTCAAATCAGTCAAGAACATGGTGGCGAACGTTATATTAATCGTTTCGATGGGTGGACTCATCTAGTTGTAATGCTCTACGCCATAATTATGCGTTTTGATTCTCTTCGCGAGATAAAAACCTCACTACAAGCCAAAGCACGTAAGCTTTTCCATCTGGGCATCAGCATGAAGATGTTACGTATACATTGTCAGATGCCAATAAAAGGGTTCAGTCAGTAAAGTTGGGGATTTAACAAATGGTTCCGATTCAGTGCTCAGAACGTAAAATAAACTCGTTGCTTTCAAAGAATTGATTCGATCGTGTTTCCCCAATTTTTTCATGCTCAATCAAAGTTGGTGACGCCGTGCGTCACAAAAGAAACGCAGTGCGTCATGAAAAAAACGCGTCGCGTCACCAAAGAAACGCACCGCGTCACATAGTATGAGAAGTAACCTTTCATTTAGAACACAATATCCTGATAGAATTTCAGCCAAATAAAGAAATGTATCAAGTGTATTAAAGACCCTACAAGGTAAAAAGTTTCTGCCTGTTTAAAGTCCTGACCTATATAATGCTGTTTTAAAAATACGGAATGTGATTGAAACATTTAAAATTCGTGGTGTCAGATTGATGCGGAGCAACGTAGCATCTGTTGTAACCTAAATTTTTAATGCTAAACGAATCCATCCTTTTTCTGAGCTGGATTCTACTTTAGTTATCTTGAAATAAGTCATAAACTCCGACGGAAGCATTAAATGGGCGATTCCTAATAACTGCGTTTTGTTAAATCCCCAACTTT
>JAQVXN010000200.1 GCA_028709135.1 Bacteroidaceae bacterium
AAAACACGGTACCATAAAAATCACTTTCTACTAATTTACGCCGAATCAGATCGTTCACGCTATCAGCAGGCGTAGTAGTCAATAAATATTGATACAGCTCTTGTTTCTTTTTATATTGCTCGTAATAACCATAATCGCGTGTATAGTGCAATGCCACATTCAAATTTAATTGAGAAGAAAGCAACTGGTTCCACAATAATTGATAATGCTGCTGATGATAGTTGTCTGTCTGGTCGTCATAGAAAGCTGTCTGTCCATTAGCATCTTTGTATTTGCCACAAGGATTATAGCGACGTCCATATTCTTCCATATCTTCTTTGGTCGCATAATCCCAGGCGTGATACGTTTTTTCGGTTCCGTTAAACGTAATAAATTTCACGACCGTCGTTTCGCCAAAATATCCACCTTGAAAAAAATAGGAATTAAGCCGCGCAGATGCTCTACGAATATAACCATCTGAACCTATATTTGAGAGACGTCCGCTAAATCCCCAGTGCCCATTAAGTAGGCCAGAACCGAAACGCAACGTTTCTTTATGACTCCCATAAGAACCTGCAGAAGCATCAAAATTGACATACGCCTTATCAGCAATATTCTCCGTTTGCATATTCACACTTGCGCCAAAAGCCCCACTGCCATTTGTGGAAGTCCCCACGCCGCGTTGTATCTGAACACTGTTAAGCCCAGACGCAAAATCCGGCATATTTACCCAATAAAGATCGTTACTCTCAGCATCATTGATTGGGATGCCGTTTGCTGTTACGTTGATACGCGTTGCATCTGTACCTCGCACACGCAGAGACGTATAACCAATACCGGTCCCGGCATCTGATGACGTCAGAGCAGACGGAGTTAACGACAAGAGGAAAGGCAAGTCTTTCCCGAAATTAATGTCCTTAATATCTTCCATTTTCAAATTTGTGAAAGCCATGGGCACTTTTTGAGAAGCGCGTGTAGAAACCACCTGCACTTCTTGTAACTCTTTTAACTTAAGAGAATCTACTTTCGCTGGATTTACCGCCAAAGCAATGGTAGCTGCTTCTAAACAACTACATAGTAAAATAGCTTTTTTCATTATTATAAAAATTTTTTCTCTACGCCGGCATTACCCGGTTCAGGTTATAAGGGTTTCTTCTCAGCCAGTCCAGAAAGGATGACACCCCTAAAATTTCGACTGCAAAGTTAAGTAAAAAATCTCAGTCAAATCCTTGAAAAACTATTTTTTTAGAAAAGCCCATCAAATGTCGGCATCAAAAAAGCCACATCTGAAATATTAGTTAGAATGTATAATTTTGATTCTGAATGATTTTATGACCAAAAACAGATTCTGAAACAGCTTCCAACCCAGGAGGAAGTATGGGCGCTGGTAATCCCTCTTTAAAATTAGAACAACCCACTTCAATATGAGTTTCATCCCAAAGATTTTCATCAATAAAACTTTGTAAGAGCTGTCGTCCTCCCTCGACCAATAAAGACTGCACTCCTCGAGCTTTCAATTCTTTGAGTACCTGAGGTAATACGGAACGTGAATAATCTATTGGTAAAAAATCATAACTGCCTAAACGCTGACGTTCGTCCGAATCCGTTTCTCCTATAATTAAAGTTGGCGCCTGCCCATCAAAAATATGTAACGAACTTTTCAAAACGCCATTCCGGTCAAACACTACTCGCAAGGGTTGTTTCCCAGCCCAATAACGCAAGGTTAAAGATGGATTGTCTAATTGCGCCGTTCTGCGTCCTACCAAAATAGCTTGATGGCGAGCACGCAGATGATGAACGTGAACGAGTGTTTGTGGAGTAGAAATAAATATAGGAGAGGAAGCTGCTATACGCGGAGCTAAAAAGCCATCGGCAGACTGAGCCCACTTTAAGGTAATAAATGGACGATCGTGAGTTTGAGAAATTATAAATCTTTTATTAAGCAAGCGGCATTCTTTTTCTAACACGCCAGTTCTCACATTGACTCCGGCTTCACGCAACATGCGAATGCCCTGTCCGTTAACTTTAGCAAAAGGATCCACCGTACCAACAACAACGTTTTTCACTCCTTTTTCTATAATCAATTTGGCACAAGGTGGCGTGCGCCCATAATGAGCACAAGGTTCCAAACTTACATACATACAAGCACGTGACAAAAGTTCCGGATCATGCACAGAAGCAAACGCATTTACCTCAGCATGCCCTTCTCCGCAATGTACATGATAGCCTTCTCCAATAATACGGCCGTCACAAACTATCACAGCACCCACCATGGGATTTGGAGGTGCTCCGATTTCGCCACAACGTGCCAATTGTAAACAACGCCTCATCCACCGTTCGTCTTCCGTCATATAAATATTTCTTTATTTGCAAATTTAAAAAAATAATTTGGCCATTATCACGGGAAATACGGAACCATTGGCCATAGAATGCACAACAATTGCGAAAGCCCTCTATTTTATTTCAGATGTGAAATAAAGAAATTTGAAATGCGTGTAAATAAATGCAAGCGCGTATTGCCCCCGTAAATACTGTGATTACGATTCGTGTATACCTGCATATCAAACTGCTTATTCGCCTGCACAAGAGCCTCTGCATATTCTGCAGTATTCCTAAAATGCACGTTATCATCAGCTAATCCGTGGCAAATAAGTAAATCGCCGTGCAATTTATCCGCACGTGAAATGGCATTATAGTCATATCCATCCGGATTTTCTTTCGGAGTACGCATGTAGCGCTCCGTATAAATTGAATCGTAAAAACGATAATTTGTTACGGGAGCTACAGCAACACCGGCTTTAAATACAGGGCTACCTTCACTCATGCTCATCAACGTATTAAATCCTCCATAACTCCAGCCCCAAATGCCAATATTATTTTTGTCTACATAAGGCAGCGAACCCATATATTGCGCAGTTTCCACTTGATCATGAGCCTCATAATAACCTAAATGCAAATAGGTACATTTTTCGAAGGCTGCACCCTTGCCCCCCGTACCGCGTCCATCCACACAAACCACGATAAAACCCTTTTCACAAAGATAGCTTTCAAAAAGTCCACCTGGCATAAAACCTGAATTCCAAGAATCATGTACCTCTTGAGACCCTGGACCAGAATACTGATAAAGAATAACGGGATATTTCTTGTTACTGTCAAAATTAGAGGGTTTCATCATCCACCCGTTTAATTCAATATCATCAGAAGTTTTAAACGTAAAAAACTCCTTTTGAGCCATATCGACGTTTTTCAGACGCTGTTTCAATTGTTCATTGGTAATAAGCACTTTCTGCACTTTACCGTCATTGTTACAAATAGAAGTAACTGGAGGAGTAGTCAAATTAGAATAAACATTGATAAAATATTTTCCACCTTCGCTAAAAATAGCTGCATTATCACCTTCCTGCAAGGATAATTTCTTTGTTTTTCCTTTCAAAGTGGTACTATATATGGCCGTTCTGAGAGGGCTTCCGTCTTCTGCTTGATAATAAAATGTGCCGGATTGCTCATCATAGTCATAAAATTGCGTGACCTCAAAACCACCTTTAGTTAACTGTTTTTCAAGTTGTCCAGTAGTTGTATACCAATAAAGTTGACGCTGACCATCACGATCGCTCATCAACACAAAATGGTTACCAAAAAAACGCAACGCCAAATAAGCATCCTCTTTTACATATTTCTCGTCCTCCTCTTTTAAAGCCAGTTTGCAGATTCGGCTGCGGGTATTGCACATATAAATGTTCATTTCGCTTTGATGCCGATTAAGCGTAACAACGGCTAATTGATCCGGTGTGCTTGTAAACTTGATACGAGGTACATAACCATCGGCATCCAATGGGAGATCTAATTTTCGTGTCACATGACTTTTGATATCATAAGAATAAACGCCCACAGTAGAATTTACAGCACCTGCTACAGGATACTTATAATTATAGGAGCCAGGATAATCGGCATATTCACTTTTTTCAGGTTCAAGCCCTTTATAAAGAGGTATCTGAAACATGGGCACTTTGGATTCGTCATAACGAATCCAAGCAAGCATACTGCCATCACTGCTAAAATCAAAAGCACGACTAAAAGAGAATTCTTCCTCATTAACCCAGTCAGGCAGTCCATTAATCACCTCATTCATTTTGCCATCCTTTGTCACTTGACTTTCAGCATTATTGAAAAGCAATTTTACCAAAAATAAATTACCATCACGTACAAAAGCTATCTGATTGCCATCCGGCGAAAAAAGAGGTTCTTCTTGTTTTCCATTTTTTGAAAGTTGCTCCAATGTTTTGTTCTGAACAGAATATAAATAATACTCGGCTTTCTTGGAATGACGATAAATCTGCTCGGTTTCCGTTTGAATCAAAATTCTATTTTCATCAGGCGACAAAATGTAATCATCTATACTTTTCACTTTGGGACCTCGCGCTGTTGTTGCGTCAAAAAGCACACCCGTTTGTTCTCCGGTCTTAAACGAATATTTGATAATGCTTTTCCCATCCTCACTAATACGTGCAAAACTCTCACCATCACCAAGAGGACGAACCCCATGAAGGGCCTGTGGATAATAACTGCCATCAACAATATCTTTTAAACTTATCGAAGTCGCTGCAGACAACGACAACAA
>JAQVXN010000004.1 GCA_028709135.1 Bacteroidaceae bacterium
AAATCCGTCTTCTGTGATCCGCTTGGGGCTCGAACCCAAGACCCCAACATTAAAAGTGTTGTGCTCTACCAGCTGAGCTAGCGGATCTCCCGGTGCAATTTTGTTTTTGCGAGTGCAAAGGTAATGCTTTATCTATTAATTGACAAACTATTTTGCGTGTTTTTTTTGATTTTTTTGTTTTTACACTGTTTCAGAGGGAGTTTCGTCCGGTGGCGGGAGGGGAATATCTTTGGTAATGTAACGACGATAATAAGAAATGATAAGGGTTGTAACTGGTAGTGCGATGATCATGCCGATAATGCCGAGCAAATATCCCCATACAGAAAGAGCCAAAAGAATAAGGAAGGGAGGAAGTCCCATGGCGTTGCCCATGATGCGGGGAGTGAGGATCGTGTCCTGTATGATTTGAACAACTAGAAAGACTGCAAGTGCACTGAGGAGTACGACCCAAAAGTTTTGTCCTGTGTCAGCGGCTTTGATGAGAGAGAAAAGTACTGCAGGAATCAACCCCAGTGCATGGAGATAGGGTACGAAGCTCAAAGCACCGATGAAGAGCCCGAGTGGAATGGCCAAAGGGAAGTGGATGATAACGAAGCCGACAGAGAAAAGGATTCCTACACAGAGTGCGATGATGGCTTGACCTCGAAAATATCTGTTCATTCCGCGTTGAAGGTCTTCTGAGAGGGTAACGAAAAATTTTCTATTTTTTTTAGGAAAGAGTTTCATAACTCCACTCGAGAGTTTCTCATAATCACAGAGGATGAAGAAAAGATAAAGAATGGCAATGCAGGATGAGATAAATGTGATGAGTACATTTGCCGTTTGGTAAACGACATCCCAAACTTTGGGTACTGCTTCGCGAATGACGCTGATAACGTTTTTCTGAGTGATAACTTTGTCCCAATTGATAAGGCGTGCCTGTTCGGTAATAAATTTTTCCACTTGAGGGGAGATACTCTTGTTGTTGGAGCCACTGGAAATAAATTTCATTGTACTGTCCTTAAAGAGTGTTACTTCTGATGCTACTTGTGGAAATGTGAAGGCGCAAAAGGCATAAACTATTGTCCCAACAATAGCTAAGGTGACTAAAATGCTGAGTATGCGGGAATGCAGATGTAGCTTATATTGAAAGAAATGTACGACGGGGTAAATGAGGTAGGCAATGAACCATGCGATGAAGAATGGGGTAAGAACACTCTCCAAATAATTGATAAAGAGTATGATACATACGATTCCGGCGAAGATCAGAAGGCCGCGTATGAATTTGTCGAATGTGATTTCCTTTTCTAACATAATTCAAGGATGATTAAAAGTGTATGAATAAGGCAAAAGTACAAAGATAGTTTCATTTTAGGCTATTTTATAGTATAAAATTTTTGATTATACTCGAAGTTGAGTATCTTTGCAAAATGTTGCATATCGTGCCAACGCCAATAGGAAATTTGGAGGATATCACGCTGCGAGCGTTGAGGGTCCTGAAAGAGGCTGATTTGATATTGGCTGAGGATACTCGTACCTCCGGCATCCTACTAGCGCATTTTGAAATCAAAAATCGTTTGTTGTCGTATCATAAATTCAATGAGCACGGAGAAGTAGAACGTTTGGTGGAAAGATTGAAAGCCGGAGAGGAGATGGCTCTTATCAGTGATGCCGGAACTCCGGGGATCAGTGATCCCGGTTTCCTAATTGTCCGGGAAAGTGTACGTGCAGGAGTGCCAGTGGAATGTTTGCCCGGAGCGACAGCTTTTGTACCAGCATTGGTTTGTTCGGGTATTCCATGTGACAGGTTCTTGTTTGAGGGCTTTTTACCCCAGAAAAAAGGACGTGCTACAAGAATTGAGGCCTTAAAGGACGAGAATAGAACCATGGTGTTTTATGAGTCTCCTTATAGAGTAGTGAAAACGCTCAGTCAGTTTGCTGAGACTTTTGGTGGAGAGAGAGGGGTGGCTGTCTGCAGGGAGATCAGTAAAGTACACGAAGAATGTGTGCGTGGAACGTTGAACGAAGTAAAGGCTCATTTTGAGCAACAGGAACCCAAGGGAGAATTTGTGATTGTTCTAGCGGGTAATTCAGAAGTTTAACCATTATTAATCAGCATAAAAATGAAAAAAGTGGCTATTATGGCAATGTGCCTCCTGACGTTGGGAGCTTGCCAACAAAAGACGGGAAACAAAGATTCCAAAATAGATGCTGTGCGCGATTCCATGGCGCAGATTATTAGTCAGAAAGATTCGGAAATTAATGATATTATGTCTACGTTTAATGACATTCAGGAGGGCTTTCGTGAAATTAATGAAGCTCAGGGTCGCGTGAACTTGGAACGTGCGAATCCTGAAAAAATGTCACGGGAGGACATTCTGGACAATATATCATTTATCCGTCGCACGATGCAGTTGAATAAAGAACGTATTGCACGCCTGCAGGAACAACTGAAAACAAGCTCTTTCAATGCTTCTAAATTGAAAGAAACTATAGATGAATTGAATAAGCAGATGGACGAAAAGAGCCAGCAGATAGCTCAAATGGAGGAAGATTTGAAAGCAAAGGACGTTAAGATTGCAGAGCAGGGTAAGCAGATTGATGACCTGAATCAGAACGTCAACAATCTGTCGGCACAAAACGACCAGAAAGCTCAAACCATGGCGGCACAAGATAAGGAATTGAATACAGCTTGGTATGTGTTCGGAACTAAAAAGGAACTTAAGGAGCAGCGTATCTTGCAAAATAGCGATGTTTTGAAGAGTAATACGTTTAATAAGGACTATTTTACGAAATTGGATATCCGTGTAGTGAAAACGATAAAACTCTATTCCAAGAGCGCCAAACTGTTGACGAATCATCCTGCCGGAAGTTACACCTTAGACCGCGATGCATTAAAACAATACACCTTGAGAATTACAAATCCGGACCAATTCTGGAGTGTAAGTAAGTATTTGGTGATTTTGGTAAGATAAAAAGCTGAGCAGTTCAAAAAAGAAACCCGCATGGACAACTCCATGCGGGTTTCTTGTAGATTGAAAACCAGTTAAGTTCGCTGATTAGAATGTAAAGAAGGCGCGAACAAGTCCGGCTGTAGAACTTTGGCCCGTGGTGCGAATAAAGTGAATACCCGGTTGCAGGCTCATGCCCTTGAATACCGGAAAATTATAAGTGAATTCCAAATCACTCTCGTGTTCTTTATTGGCAAAAATTGCACGATTAATGTTGACGCCGGCGCGGCTGCCATTGATGAGAAGATTATCCATGAGAGCCCCCAGGCTGAAATAATCGTATGCGGAGCGAATATTCTTCTGACCGATGCTACCTTGAGCAAAGAACCCTATGGGATATTTGCCTTTGATAACAGGTTGATTAATGCTGGCATAAACGACGGCTTGAGAACGTTTTTTATGATCAATGCCTTCGTATTCATTTAAATAAGTGTCACCGTAGACTACGCCTAGGTGATATTCTCCGAAGTAATTGTTGTCACTCCATCCTTTATAACTGATTTCTGCGATGTCCATGATGCCATCACGATCAGGACGGAAATTGAACATCTTTGAAACTTGGTCTGTTCCAGCTCCGTTATAGATAGAGTTTTTGAATGTAAAGCCATCCAGAAAATTCCAGTCAAAGTGGAAACAAAGGGCGGCTGTATTGAAGTTCGCAATATTCCAACGGTCAGAATTCATTGTAGAATTGCAAATGACGCCGGTATTGAAAAACAACCTGCTATAGGGCGTTGTGAAGTAATCATAATCCGTTTTACGAACACCGAAGAAAATGTCGAAGTTGTTTGTGATCTGCTGGCTTATTCCCAAAATGGAGAGTGTAATAGGAAGTTGTTTGTAAAGGCTGATGTTGGTGAACCAAGTACGGTCATTTTGGTCGGAAACAGCGCTCCAACTCTTGTTCTGATCCAGGCGTACATTGTATGCGGACATAAATCCACCGACTACCTTACCACCTTTCCATACGTTGGCGTCGGCATCGAGGAAAAACAGGACGTTTCCGTTGGCCTGACTATTGTTGAAATTCACGTTTCCTTCAGTTTCTAAAACACCGTTCCAATGGATGGGAGACTCATTTTGTGCAGAAATGTTCAAACAGAAAATGCCGGTTGTAAGGAGCATGAATCCACTTTTCAAAAATCTTTTCATATTTGTTTGAGTTAAAAAAGTAAATATTTTTTGATCCAAAAGTTTGGGGAATTTCAAACGTAAGGCAGCTTAAAATGTCCGCGATTTTATCTTCCCGGAATGCAAATATAGTTAAAAAGGATGAACGGTGCATTCTCATAGTTATTAATTTGTGTGGCATAAAAATATTTTTGAGACTAAAGTGGTATAAACAAATTTTAGAAAAGAATTTAGACGAAAATTGAGAATAGATAAAACTTCCTGATTATAAGGCTGCTTCCAATCATGGAATATCTGGCGCCTGATCAGTTTTTATTTGAGGCTGAAGAAAACAAATTTTGATGATTCTTATCAGCTACAGTGATAAGCCGAAATCAATATTGTGGTTATTATCAAGAATGAGATGCAAGTGAGATGTGTAAGCTGTTTTATACAAGAAAATATAGGGCGTTTGTGGTTGTGTTTCAATAAAACGAGTCTGAAAGACTTTGCCTTTCGTTTTGCATTTCATCCGATTTGCACTATCTTTGCAAACCAAAGAAAAAGTTCAGGAAGCAATGATAGACGTCAAAGGCATTACGAAGAGTTTTGGTTCGCTGCAAGTGTTGAAAGGAATAGACCTGCACGTAGATAAGGGCGAGGTGGTCAGTATTGTCGGGCCTAGCGGAGCTGGTAAAACCACGTTGTTGCAAATCATCGGGACGTTGGACAAACCTGATGCCGGTGTTATTGAAATAGATGGAGAAAATCTTTCAGTAATGAAAGCGCGGGCTTTGGCGAAATTCCGTTGTAATCGTATAGGTTTTGTTTTTCAGTTTCATCAATTGTTACCGGAATTTACGGCGTTGGAAAATGTGATGATTCCGGCTTTCATTGCGGGAAATGCTGAAAAGGATGCACGTACGAGAGCCATGGAGTTACTGAACTTTATGGGATTGGCTGATCGCGCCACTCACCGTCCCAAAGAACTTTCTGGAGGCGAGAACCAACGTGTGGCCGTAGCCCGGGCATTAATCAACCATCCAGCCGTAATATTGGCTGATGAACCCTCGGGAAGTTTGGATTCAAAAAATAAGGCGGAACTGCATCAGCTTTTTTTTGATTTGCGTGATAAATTTGGACAAACGTTTATGATTGTGACGCATGATGAAAATCTGGCTACTCTCACAGACCGTACCATTCACATGAAGGATGGAAAAATCTTTGATATGTCGAAATCGGCCATAGTCGAATAAAATTGTTGCACATGGAAATAGGACATCATCATTCATTGAAAATAGTTCGTTTTACGGACCACGGAGCCATTCTGGATGGTGGCGATAGTGAGATTCTCATGCCGAAAAAGTATACGACGGAAGATATGCGTCCCGGCGATGAAGTGAACGTGTTTGTATATTTGGACCAATCGGATCGCTTGGTAGCTACGAAAGAAGAACCTCTTGCTGAGGTGGGAGAATTTGCTTATTTGCGGGTGGCATGGACCAATAGGTTTGGAGCCTTCATGAACTGGGGTTTGATGAAAGATCTTTTTGTTCCTTTCAGTCAGCAGCGTCACCATTTTGAGCAAGATCGGAGCTATATTGTTTATATTTATGTCGATGATAAAACGGGGCGCATCGTAGGAACATCTAAATTGGACCGTTGTTTTTCGGAAGAACAGCCAGATTTGGAAGAAGGACAGGAAGTGAACGTGTTGATATGGAAAGAAACTGATTTGGGCTACAAGGTAATTGTAAACAATGCTTTTGAAGGGCTCATTTATAAAAATGAAATTTTCTGCCCGATTCATATTGGGGACAAAATGGAGGCAGTCGTGAAGACTTTGCGTCCGGATGGGAAAATTGACATTGCATTGCAGAGTGCAGGACGCAAATTGGTGGATGATGTGGCAGAAAAAATCTTAACGGCATTGCGTGATGCCGATGGATTCTTGCCGTATGGGGATCATTCAACACCAGAGGAAATTGCTGAACATTTTCAAGTGAGCAAAAAGGCTTTTAAACGCACCGTTGGGGCGCTTTACCGAGATCATGTGATTTCTATTGAAGATGACGGTATCCGCCTTGTATAGTAATATTTAGTTAATATCAAAATGCTCTGAAACGAAGGTTTGAAATGCTCCTAAAAGTAGTTTCTGATTTCATTTTGTGTAGGCACTTCACTTCTCTGAAACTTTTTATTAATCTAGGATGAACCTCTTGCGATCATCCTAATTTTCAACAGATATTTTAAACTTCTCTTCTTATGAGCTCAGCTCAGACATGCATGCTGTTATTTTAAGGTACACGTGTGAACCTTATAAGCATTTTGCCAAGGTTCTTATTTTGTCCAAGAAGGTGCAGACAAAGTACGACTTTGTCAAAAATATGTTTGTCACATTTTTGACAAATGGCCTCATAGTTTTTTTGAATCCCAACATCTGATCATGCAGAAAGAAATTTGGATTTCAATGAAAAATGTTCACAGGTTTCCTACCAGGAATTTTAAAAAACACGTGGCACGTGTCACTTTTAGGCCTAACTGTTTTTCAATGAGAAGATTAAGTTAGTGCCACGTCAGTGCCACCAGTGCCACGTAAACTCTTAAATATTGTAAATCAGTGAGGCCGAATGCTCTTATATTGCTGTAAATGTGTAGTTTGCATTTTCACTGCTCAAAAGTCCATTTCTTCATTTTTGGGCCCTTTTTGAGCGAAAGTGCAAATTGTATATGAAATGGACGTCCAAAAAAGGGTGTTTTTCGACCATTTTTGACGATTATGCCAAGTTTGAAACTGCATTTTTTGATCTTTTTAACGCTTCAGAAACGGTAAATAAACAATCTATAGACGCTATTTCAATCTTCAAAACTGCCATTGCCTGAACACAAGTATACATCACAAATGCTTGTGACGCTCTTGATCTGAAATATCGGAAACGGTTCGGAGACTGGGAGATGGACACGATCATCAGAAAAAATAGCAGAGGGGCCAACGTTACTTTTTTAGAACGTCCCATCAACAATCTGCTTATGGAGAAACTGCCGGAGGGAAAAAATGCAAAAGCCATGGCTAAGGTTGTTTCCAGACTCTTGTTTCCTTTCTGGGGAATGGCAGTTCGGACCCTAACAACCGATAACGGCTGTGAATACTGTGTTCATGAGGATATTTCCAAAATACTCGGAAATGTTCCTGTCTTCTTTGCCAATTCATACGCCTCTTGGCAAAAATGGGCTATCGAAAACGGGAATAAACTTATTAGGCGATATATTCAAAATGGACTGACTTTGAAGATATTACACCTCTATTTGTCAAAAAATACAGGCAAAACTCAACGACAGACCCAGACTTAAACTCAATTTTTCTTCGCCTAAAATTCAATTCTTCAAACATTTCTCCTAATTTTGTACTTGCTCGTTGACTCTACGCGCTTGTTCATTAATTCTACGATGTCACAAAAAAAGCAGATAAGGAATGCGTGCCTCAATTATTTTATATATATTTGCAAGCGAAAATAGTATCAATGTCACAAAAAAAGCAGATTACCATGAAGATTCAAAGAGACAGATACCTTAGCCAGGTTATTGAAAAGAAAAATGACGGTATGATTAAAATCATAACCGGTATACGTCGTTGTGGTAAATCATATCTGCTGAATATATTATTTCGTCAGCATCTTCTGGATACTGGTGTGAGCGAAAAGGATATTGTCATGCTTGCCCTCGACGAGGATATCAATGCAAAATATCGCAATCCCATAGAGCTTGGAAAGTATATCAGAGAAATTTGCGCGGATAAGAACCGCTATTTCTATGTGCTGCTGGATGAAATTCAAAAGGTAGACAGCATACAGAATCCCTATCTGCCTGACAACCCTAATGAAAAAATAGGTTTTGTGGATGTCCTGCTTGGATTAAAGAAATTGGACAATGTGGATTTGTATGTCACAGGTAGTAACTCGAAGATGCTTTCTGTTGACATACTGACGGAATTCAAAGACAGAGGCGAGGAAATCAGAGTGAATCCGCTGACCTTTGATGAATTTTGCTCCGCTTATGAGGGTGAAAGCCGAATGGCATGGACTGAGTTTATGATGTACGGAGGCATGCCCTTTGTGATGAGTAAGAAGGGTCATGCTGAAAAGGCAGATTATCTGAAAGGCCTCTTTGAACGCACATACATCACAGATGTTATTGAACGTAATAAATTGCGAGCATCGAAAGATGTGCTCGAGGATATCTTGAATTATTTGGCGTCATCAGTCGGCAGTTTGACTAATGCAACTAAGCTAGAGAACACTTTCAAGTCAACTAAAAATTTGATTGTATCCCACAGCACCATTTCTGCATACATAGACTACTTTATTGATGCTTTCATCGTGAAGAAGGCGGAACGATATGATATAAAAGGGCGCAAGTACATCGGTGCCCAACAGAAGTATTTTTTCTCGGACATAGGCTTGAGGAATGCTCGTCTGAATTTTCGGCAGCAGGAGGAAACTCACATCATGGAGAATATCATTTTCAATGAGCTCACAGCCCGCGGATTCAGTGTCGATGTAGGTGTAGTGGAAACGATGATAACAAATGCCGAGGGCAAGCGGCAGCGTTCGCAATTAGAAGTGGACTTCGTTTGCCAGCGTGGTCAGAGCCGTTATTATATCCAATCGGCATTAACTGTAGCAGATGAAAAAAAACGATTACAGGAGATACATTCTCTTACAAGAATAAATGACTCGTTTATAAAAATTGTTGTGGTAAAAGATTATATCCTGCAATGGAGAGATGATTCAGGCATATTATACATTGGCATAGAAGATTTCTTACTTAATTATATAAATACAATGCAATAATAGAAGCATTCGTTCCAATTTGTTGTTTTGACTATTTTACATGGCATACCTCTTGAAGATGTGGCAAGAATGTCAGGTCTTGTTCACCCCATACAAAGGTTTGATATTAGAAAGTGGAAGTGTCGGTTTACTCAAATCTTACTAAGAAAGAAAAATAGAGGCTCAGACTACGGGTAAACTTTGACCGGTAATTTTGCGATAGAGATCGAGAGCGTATACGTCAGTCATGCCAGAAATATAGTCCATCATCCCCATTATGCGATCTTCAAGAGCCGGGTGGCGAGTCTGATATTGACTGGGCACGCGGTCGAGTAGCAAACGACTGTAAGATTTTTCAGGTTCCAGTATCGCATCGGTTAGAAGATCTAACAACATGTTAATGATGCGGTAGCCCGCGAGTTCTATGTCCAAAACTTCACGGGCTTTGTATATGTGGGCTTTAGCATATTCGGCGCAGGCCTGAAAGGCATCTTTGCATTCCGGCGAAGTATGCTCAATGAGAGATCCTGAGAATTGTCCGTTCATGATTTCATCTTCATGAAGAATAAAGGCTTTGACGCATTCCTGTTCAATGAGATTAATGACGCAGGAACGCAAATAAATGATGCGTTCATTGGGATCCGTAACGTTGGGATAGGCTTCTTGCAGGTTCCTGCGTTTATTCCCGCTGAAAAAGTTGAGTAGCAGGTCGGAGGTTTGCTGGGTAGTCAGGATATGAAGTTTGTGGGCATCCTCAATATCCATAATTTCATAACAAATGTCGTCAGCGGCTTCCACAAAATAAGTTAGCGGATAACGTGCATAACTGATGCGGTTCCCTTCGTACTGAAGAGGGATGAGACCTAACTGTTGGGCAATTTTTTCAAAATAGGACGTTTCTGTCTTAAAGAAACCGAATTTTGATTTTCCTTCGGACAAGAGAGAAGTATATGGATATTTCACGATAGCGGCCAATACACTGTAAGTCATAACATAGCCTCCGGTGCGGCGGCCTTCGTATTGATGAGTGAGGAGGCGAAATGCATTCGCATTACCATCGAAATGAATCAAGTCACTCCAAAGCCATTCTGCTGCTGCTTCGCCACACTGCTGGATAAGTAAATTCTTAACTTTCATGCCTTTCCCTTCTGAAAAATAGGAAGAAATGGCGCGCTCGCCGGAATGGCCGAAAGGTGGATTACCCAAGTCGTGGGCTAAACAAGCTGTAGACACGATGGGTCCGAGCATGGAAATAACGGAACTGTTAAGGTTCGGGTGAAGACGAAGCAATTCGCGTGCTGCATCGTTACCGAGAGAACGTCCTACACTGGAAACCTCCAAACTATGTGTAAGGCGGTTGTGAACAAATATACTACCTGGCAAGGGGAAAACCTGTGTTTTGTTTTGAAGTCTGCGAAAAGGTGAAGAAAAAATGAGTCGGTCGTAATCGCGTTGAAATTCCGTGCGATATTCGGCCATCTCATGTTGGTTGTTGTCTCGGCCGAGGCGCCGAGAGGAAATAAGTTGCTGCCAGTTCATGGAGTGTTTATAGTTGTCCAAATTATATTTATTGGGATGATGTTGCGAAAATACGGATTTATTTCTTGGCAAAGAAATGTTTTTGCTGAGAATCAGACGTTAATCGGAAGACTAGTTCTAAAAATAAGTGAAAATGCTGATTATTCTGGAGAAAGAAAAGAGAGAAAGTGTTAGAAACTAAAGCACTTGGATTTAATTTGAGGAAGCAGATATTATTGCTGAAATGTATGATTCTTTGGTATATGAATGGGGAATTTGGAAAGTAAAAGCGCGAGAATGGAAAATATCCTGCAAAAAAGCTAAAACGGGGGGTAGGATAAAGAAATGTGTCGGTTTGCATGTGAAAACTGTGGATAAGTTTTTGTACTTTTGCAACAATAAAAGGTCATCATGAAAGTAGAAATCATCAATCACTCACACCATGAGTTACCGGCATATGCCACGGAAGGTAGTGCGGGCATGGATTTGCGTGCCAATCTGGAGGAAAAAATCGTATTGAAACCTTTGGCTCGTTATCTGGTACCTACAGGCTTATTTATTTCTCTGCCTCAAGGCTATGAAGCGCAAGTGCGTCCCCGGTCGGGATTGGCTTTGAAAAAAGGTATCGGACTGCTGAATTCCCCTGGAACGATAGATTCCGATTATAGAGGCGAAATAGGAGTGATTTTGGTAAATTTGTCGAATGAAAATTTTGAAATTAATGATGGCGACCGAATAGCTCAAATGGTCATAGCACAGTATGAACAAGCTGAGTGGATTCAAGTAGAAGAACTGGATGAAACGGAACGTGGAGCGGGTGGTTTTGGTCATACCGGTAAAAAATAAACTTGTAAAACAGTAGATTAAGACGCGCAGATTTATAGATTAACAATGGAATGGCGTAAAAACTTTTCAAGAAAAGCAACACAGATAAAAAAGACCATGTGGTTTTTATCCGTAGTGCTGCTATGGTGCTTCGTTGAACCGATTATGGCTGGAGTCCACCGGGAAAGGAAAAATAACAACACTTTTGCTTCTTCTGCTATTTCTGTCCAAGATGAAAGATTTAATGCACTTTATCTGGAATCTGTTGTAGAAAGAGAGAAGGGCAACCGAACTGCTCAATTTGAGCTGTTGCGCCGTGCATTGGAAATAAAACCAGATGCTCCGGAGGCACTTTTTGACTTGGCAGAAACAGCTCAACAGGGAAGTGCCTTGAGCGAGGGTGAAATCACTCTACTATATCGGAAAGCTATAGAAAAAACAAATCACGAGAACGCTGATTATCTGGAAAGTTATGGACGCTATGAAATGATTATCGGAAAATATGATGAAGCTATTCCGATTTTTCAGAAACTTACAAAGAACGAACTGAAAAGAAAAAAGGCGTATCAAATGTTGGTAACAACCTACGAACACCAGCAACGTTATGAAGACCTTCTTCATACATTGGATGAATGGACTCAGACGACTGGTGAAGACGAAGATGTAGAAAACATGAAGATGAAGACGCTGGACCACCTGAAACGTTATGATGACGAACTAGCTGTCGTAGATAAATTGATCAGAGAAAATCCAGATAACGATTATTATGCTATTACAAGGGCGCAGACTTTATTGGAAAAAGGCGATACCTTGGGAGCTTGGAAGGGTTATGAGCAGGTGGTGGCAAAAGATTCACAAAATCTCTCCGCTCAAATGTTCCGTGTAATTTATTTTCAGAGCACAAAAAACGAGCAGGCTATGATGAACGCCATGGAAGATGTGATTCTGAATAACGACCAGCCGACAGAAATGCGCGTTTCCCTGTTGAAAAGCATGGTAAATAGTTTAAAGGGAACTTTAGAGGAGCGACGTATTCTCCCTCTCTTTGAACGATTGATGGAAGAACCTTTGGATGACCGTGCGTTGCCGGAACTATATGCACAATATTTAGCTTCAAAGAATGAACCAGATTCGGCATTTGTGCCGGCTATGAAGAAAATCGTGGAAATTGACTCGACTGACGATCAAGCGCGTTTGATTTTGATTCAGGACGCCCTGAATAGACGCGCTTATGGCGAGGTTGTAACGAAATGTAAGGATGGCATTCGCATAAATCCCGCCAAGCTTTTGTATTATCATTTATGCGGAGGCGCCCTTTATCAGGAAAAAAAATATCGGGAATCGCTGGAAATGTTCGAAAAAGGACTTCCTTATGTAAAATCGACAAAAGATAAGGAAATGGTTTCAAACTTTTTCTCTTCGTATGCAGACGCACTGCATGAAAAAGGCGCGGCTGAGAAAGCTTATGCGTGTTATGATTCGGCATTGGTTTATAATCCCGTTAACGTGATATGTTTGAACAATTATGCTTATTTCCTATCGTTAAGTGGAGACCATTTGGACCGCGCACAGCAGATGAGTGAACGTGTACTAAAAATAGAACCCAACAATCCTACTTATCTCGACACTTATGCCTGGATCCTTTTTATGCGTAAGAACTATGATCAGGCACGGGCCTATATGGAGCAAGCCTTGAAATTGGTGAAAGGTGATAATAATGAAGATGCTAGTCTTTATAAACATGCCGGAGATATTTATATTGAACTTGGACGTAAAAAAGAGGCTCAGGAAGCTTGGCGAAAAGCTTTGAAACTGGGTTCTACGTCAAAATCACTTAAGAAAAAAATAAAAACTTCCAAATACTATCAGGAATGAGAAACTGCAAAATTACATCTATAGTTTTGACGGTGCTCACCGTTTTAATGTTGACAGGCTGCAAAACAAGCAGCAGTATACAAAAAGGTGAAAAACAAAGTACTACTTCTGCAGAAATGTATAAAGAGAAAGTGGTAGCTAATAACCAAACTTCAAAAGCCATCACGGCAAAGATGAAAATCAATATCGTGATGAATGACAAAGATATTTCGCTAGGCGGAAATTTAAAAATGATGCGTGATGATGTGATTCAACTTTCATTGACATTTCTTGGTATGGAAGTGGGGCGCATGGAGTTTACAAAGGACAATGTGTTAATTGTGGATCGCGTACATCGAGAATATGCACGTGTTCCATATTCCAAAATAGATTTTCTAAATGCAGCGAGTTTGGATTTTTATGCTTTGCAATCGTTGTTTTGGAATGAGATATTTGTTCCCGGACAACGGAATATTTCAGAAGCACTTGGTAATTTTAGTGTTGCCGAAAGCGGAGAGCATACTTTGCTGAGTCTGAAGACAGCTCCCAAACTGGATTATTCGTTTTTAACAGAAACAAATTCTGCAATGCTAGATCGCACTACGGTTACTTCTAAAGACATTATGGATCAGAGTAATTTGGAATGTAAATACGGCAGCTTCGTGAAATTGGGCGGTCACAGCTTTCCATCTGCGATTAATTTGACGTTCAAGGGCAAGAAAAACTATACGCTTGATTTGACTTTGAACGGTTTGAATAACGATGCCGATTGGACAACGCGTACACAGATTTCATCGAAATATTCAGAAATGAATGTGAATGGTTTGTTAGAAAAACTCATGGTGAATTAAGAATCATGAAGAAGATAGAAAGACTCGTTATATTCATTGCTTTTTTCCTGTTTTGTGCTGCTGCTCCTGCGCAGAGCAGTAGTAAGTTACGCCAACTTAAAAATCAACAGGCTCAGTTGCAGAAGAAAATCAAGAAGTCGGAACAACAACTACGCTCTACAAATCGCAATGTAAAGTTAAGTTTGAGTAATTTGGCTTTGCTGAATGGCGAAATAGACAAACAAGAAAAAGCTATTCACGATATTCAGTTCGAAATAGATTCCATTACCCATCACGTAAACAAGTTGAGTAACGAACTTGGGGTGTTGAGTAAGCAACTGGAGGACAAAAAACAAAAATATCGCCGTTCCATGATGTATCTTTTCAGTAATCGCAAATCGCAGAATAAATTACTTTTTATTCTGTCTGCTGAAAATTTCACACAAATGGTGCGACGATACAATTATGTGCGTGAATATGCGAAATATCAACGAGTTCAAGGTTTGTTAATTCATCGTAAAGAGGAACAGGTTGCTGGGGTCCAGAAGGTATTGTTGCAGACCAAGCATGAAAGAAATCACGTATTGGGTTTGCAACAAGTGGAAAAAGGGAAGTTAGTTTTAAAGCAGGGTGAACAGCAAAAGACCGTACAAGTTCTACAAAGTAAGCAGAAACAGGTTCAAAGCGTGTTGTCCAGCAATAAAAAAGAAATGGCTCAGTTGAGTAGCAAAATTGATTATTATGTGCGGCTTGCTATTGAGCAGGAGCGGAAACGCCGAGAACAGGCAGAGCGAAAACGTCGTGAAGCGGAAGCTCAAGAGCGTGCACGACGTGAAGCCGCGGCTGCAGCTCAAGCAAAGGCTCAAGAACAAAATAACAAAAATAGTAAACAGACACGCGGAAAACGAGTACAGGCTCGTGTTGAATCGAAAAACGAGCCGATGCCTGAATTTAACGAAAATAATAAGGAGTACAAACTGAGTCAGAATTTTGAGGCCAATCGCGGGCGTTTGCCGATGCCGATAACTGGATCGTATGTTATTTCAGCTCATTATGGGAGTTATAGCATGAATGGTCTTTCTGGGGTTCGGTTGGACAATAAGGGTGTAAACATTACGGCGAGGGGGAGTGCCTCAGCGCGCTGTATTTTTGATGGCGAAGTAAGTGCCATTTTCTCTTTCGGTGGTTTAATGAACGTACTGGTTCGTCATGGAAGTTACATCTCTGTATATTGCAACCTATCTTCTGTTAGTGTAAGTCGGGGACAGCACGTTTCAACGAGACAAACCTTAGGTAATGTGGCTCGCGATGCTTCTGGAAACTCTACGCTTCATTTCCAACTCAGAAAAGAAACGGCTATTTTGAATCCGGAAAGTTGGTTGGCTCGGTAAGTCTTTATAAGGTTGCGCCGTCAAGTAAAGTCATATAAAGCTCGATGGCACAAGAAATGTCTTCAATATCAATATATTCGTCTGCAGTGTGAGAGCGGGCAGAATCGCCGGGACCAAGTTTTAGAGAAGGGAAAGGCATTAAAGCTTGGTCACTCAGCGTAGGAGAACCGAAAGGTTTCAGCCCCAGACTAATTATTTTCTGAATAAGTGGGTGAGAAAGAGGAATAGAAGAGGAACTCAGACGAGTTGAACGTGCTTTTACATCGGATTGTAAATGATCAATGATGAAATCGAGGATTTCCTGATTGGTGTAACATTCATTGACTCGTATATCTACCGTAAATGTGCAGGAGTCCGGAATGCAATTGTGCAGTGTGCCTGCATGAATAATTGTAGTTGTCATTTTCACCGGGCCCAATAAATCGGACTCTTTAGGAAATTGGTATGAACGAATCCATTGGATGTCGTCGATTGCCCGATAAATGGCATTGATGCCCTCGTTGCGTGCTGCATGTCCCGCTTTACCTTGCGCGGTGCAATCGAGAACCATAAGTCCTCGTTCGGCAATGGCAGGTTGAAGCGAAGTAGGTTCACCTACAATCGCAATGTCGATAGGGGGCAACAAGTTTAAAACGGAACTGATACCGTTTTTCCCGGAAACTTCCTCTTCGGCGGAAGCCAAAAAAATGAGATTATAGGATTGTTGTCGTTTCTCAAGACGACAGAATGTTTCCAGAAGAGAAACTAATCCGCCTCCGCAGTCATTGGAACCAAGACCATAAAGACGGGTTCCTTCTATGGCAGGTTCATACGGATTGCGCATCCATCCTGAAGCAGGACGAACGGTGTCGATGTGTGCATTCAGAAGTAAAGTGGGGCGATTGGGTAGAAATATATGCGAAAGGGCCCACAGATTATTGCCTTGGCGTTTTATGAGAAGTCCGCGTGCCGTCATTTCCTCTTGGAGTAGGTCTGCAGCGTCTTTTTCTTCACGGCTATTCGAGGGAATGCGGATTAAGGATTTGAGTAATTCTATAGGTTCTTTCATTTTTTGTTCTAGTAAATGATATGTTGCAAATTTAGTAAAACCTTTTGAAAGCGATTTCCATAAATAAGCCATTATATAATATAAGGAGAAAAAAACTCTATTCTCATTTTCTTTTTATATTTTTGTATCATAAAAAAAGAGAAAAGATGATCACGATATGCCATTTTTCGCATCTTGTTCAAGAACAAGCCAAAAAGTATGGTGAAAGGACTGCCCTGAGTTATAGGGATTATGAAAAGGGCCGGTGGATTCCCATATCATGGAATCTGTTTGCAGATAAAGTTTCTGTAGTTTCCAATGCCTTCGTGGCTTTAGGCGTTAAAGTGCAAGAAAATGTGGCAGTGTTTTCACAAAATATGCCCGAAGACTTTTTTGTGGATTTTGGAGCATATGGAGTGAGGGTAGTGACTATTCCGTTTTATCCTACGAGTAGTTCGTCGCAGGTGAAATACATGGTAGATGATGCCAACATTAAAATTATCTTTATAGGTGAGCAAAGGCAGTATGACATAGCATTTCCTATTTTTGCTCTTTCTGGCTCATTGGAGCGCATGGTGATTTTTGATCGCAAAGTAGTGAAGCACCCTTCTGATAAGGTGTCGATGTATTTTGATGACTTTTTGGATCTGGGAAAAGACAAAAAGAATCAAGAAGAAGTACATCGGCGCATGGTATTGGCTACGCCGGAAGATACGGCGAATATTCTTTATACAAGTGGCACAACGGGCTTGAGTAAAGGTGTTGTAGTGACGCATGACATGTATCTTCATGCCTTGCGTGAGAATGATAATGTTTTGCCGTTGTCGGATAACGATGTGTTTCTGACGATGTTACCGTTAACTCACATTTTTGAGCGCGCGTGGTCATATCTGGGATTAGCAAAAGGTTGCCGTTTGGCAATCAATTTGCATCCAGCTGATGTCCTGCAGTCCATGAAGGAGGTACACCCAACTTGTATGTCTGCTGTACCTCGTTTCTGGGAGAAAGTTTATGAGAATGTGCATGAGCGGGTCGCTAATTTGCCTGCATTGCAGCAAGCGTTGTTTCATAAAGCCATGAAGGTGGGACGTATTTATCAGATAGATTACGTCAGTAAGGGTTTAACGCCTCCATTGTGGTTGAAAATGAAATACCGGATATTGGAAAGTACGGTGATAGATCTGTTAAAGAAAAATATGGGATTGGAACGTGCGAATTTTTTTCCAACGGCAGGAGCTACTATCTCAAAGGAAGTGGAGGCTTTTGTACATATTTGCAATATCAATATGGTGACCGGCTACGGTTTGACAGAATCTACAGCTACCGTATCCTGTGACAGGATTGGACAACCTTATACCATAGGTTCCGTAGGTCGTATCCTAGGTGGAGTTGAAGTGAAGATTTCTCCAGAAAATGAGATTTTGTTAAGAGGGGAAACCATTATGACCGAATATTATCACAAGCCTAAAGAAACCCATGAGGCAATAGATGACGAGGGTTGGTTTCATACTGGAGATGCAGGTTATTTGGTAGGAAATGAACTTTTTCTTTCAGATAGAATTAAAGATCTTTATAAAACGTCGAATGGAAAATACATTGCTCCGCAACAGATTGAATCGAAACTGATTGTGGACAAATATATAGATCAAATTGTGGTAGTTGCAGATCGGTTTAAGTTTGTTTCTGCCTTGATAGTACCCTCTTATACGCTTTTGGAGGAATATGCGAAAACTCATGACATTGAATATACTGATGTTGTTTCGCTTTGTCAAAATGTACAGGTGAATAAATTTCTGATGGAGCGCATTGCAACCTTGCAGCAGGATTTAGCTCATTATGAACAGGTCAAACGTTTTTGTCTTATACCTCAACCATTCAGTATTGAGCGCAATGAAATGACGAATACTTTGAAAATGAAGCGAAAAGTGATATTTGAACATTATCAGAATGAAATTGAGGCGATGTATAAAGATTGAATTTTTCGCAATTGAAGATAAACATATAGACTATTTTTTGTAAATTTGAAGCAACAAAAAGAAAATGATAACTGCAGAACAACTGAAAGATCTTACAGACAGGGCAGATGCCTTATATCACTACTTGGATATAGAAAATAAAACTGTTCAAGTAGAAGAGGAACAGTTGCGGACGCAAGTACCCGGTTTTTGGGATGATCCCAAAACGGCTGAGGTCCAAATGAAAAAGGTGAAAGATTTGCAGAAATGGATAGACAGTTACAAAGAGCTTAAAACAGAAGTTGAGGAGGTTACGCTGGCTTTTGATTTTTACAAATCAGACATGGTTACAGAGGCGGAAGTGGATGAGAATTTTCAAAAAGCGTTCACCACACTAGAATTTTTGGAATTACGTAATATGTTGCGAGAGGATCAAGATTCTATGGACTGTGTTTTAAAAATTAATTCCGGCGCTGGTGGTACTGAAAGTCAGGATTGGGCATCGATGTTAATGCGCATGTACCTGCGTTATTCTGAACAACGGGGATACAAAACGCGTATCAGTAATTTGCAAGACGGTGACGAAGCTGGCATTAAGACGGTGACGATGGAAATAGAGGGCGATGATGCATACGGATATTTGAAGTCTGAAAATGGGGTACATCGTTTGGTTCGTGTTTCTCCTTTTAATGCACAAGGTAAGCGTATGACCTCATTTGCAAGTGTTTTTGTTACACCTCTTGTAGATGACACCATAGAAGTGGATGTGGATCCATCAAAAATATCTTGGGATCTCTTTCGTTCCGGTGGTG
>JAQVXN010000201.1 GCA_028709135.1 Bacteroidaceae bacterium
AATAAAAAGTTTTCTTATTTGCCTCTTACTTTTTGAAAGGATCTCCTTTTTTCTGTTTACTCACTACCCATCTGAAAGCATTCACAAAAAGTAAATTTTGAGTAACATCCATAAATTCTTCATCACCATGGCCCATATTCAAATAAACCATCCTATAACGTTTGTTCGTCCACACGAGAGGAAAATCTCCATATTTCACAACATCCTTAATCCCCAAAGGATAATTTTTGGAAGAAATAGACAACAACACTTTTACATTTTTGTTCTTTCTGGGATCAGGCTTCCACTGATAGAACTCACTAGAAGGAATTACAAAAGACTTTGGAAGAGAATGCGTTACTGGATGCTTCTGAGTATCAGAAATCACTAAAGCGGGTTGTGGAGGCCAATTATTGCAGTAGAATTGTCCACACCCCAAAAAATCGTTATACCAAGTCCAATGAGTATTTTGATCATTATATCCTGAAGCATGAAAACCTAGCCAACCACCGCCGTTTTCCATGTATTTTTGAAAAGCAGCACGTTCTTCATTCCCTTTTGGAACTGCATTCAGCATAATAACAATACTGTACTCTCTCAGTTTTTCATAAGAATAACCAACTAAAGAAGTTACCGTATCAAGAACAAAACCGTCTCCGTAATTAAGTTTTTTAAAAAAGTTCAAAGCCTGTTTGTCAAATTGTACATGAGCCTTCTCTGCCATTGGATCATAATAGATTAATGCCTTAAAACGAGGACCATGTGCATAATTGGCAGCATATTCTTCAGGACGTCGGCCAAAAAGACTTATGACAGAGACACCAAAAACTATCAATAACACTAATTTCAACGATTTCATCCCTACTACTTTTTAATTATTTATCATAAAGTCCCCAATGTAAGGCGTTCTCAAACATTTTCAGGAAAGCTGCATTACTGAAGAGTGATGCACTATGACCAAATTGAAAATATACATTACGAGCTTTTTTGGATGTGTTCAACCAAATCACAGGATGATCACCCATTTTAATTGCTGAAGGAGGACTGTAACTGTCTTCATCCACATGAGCCAGTACATGAACGCGTGACCGCGGATTCTGATCATAAGTATACCATTCATCTTTACCTATTATAAAAGTGTCTGGTACTCCTTTCATAATTGGATGTGTCTTATCTTCTACTTGTACAATCGCATCCGCTGTAGCTGCAATATAACTTTTATAACGTATGCCCCCCATAAAATCAGAAAACCAGCGCCACAGCGGAAAACCATCAAAATCCCCAAGCAAACTAGCATGATGAAAACCAATATAGCTGCCATAACCATGATCCACATAGTCTTCAAAATCTTGCTGCGCGTCTTCACTCCAAGCATAAGGAGGATAATTGAGTTGTAAAATCAAATGATATTGAGGGATCTCATCTCTCTTTATTTCTTGAGCTGAATTAACTACCGTTAATTGCATATTCATCTGCACTGCCTTCGAAGCTAACCATTTCAAAGCCGCAGCCGTAAAAGCCTCATGTTGATCTCCACGCTCTGCGACAATAAAAATTTTGCGTGGCGGAACTGTTGCTTTTTTATTTTTCATCAAACTTAAAAAAAGCGTTTGTCGGTCATCACCCTGCGAATCATCATCTCCATATTCCCAATACATACCACCATGAAGTTGATGATCAATTATATACTTACACTTAATCGCTAAAGAATGTGGATTATCATAACCAAAAACAAATTCGCCTTTTTCATTTGAAATGTAAGGAACCTGAGCCACCTCGTCCCAATGTTCAAAATACTTGCCACCTGTATAATGTGTTTTAACAAAATCATGCAAAATACTGTCCTGATTTCCCCTACCGTAAAAAGCCATCCCGAGCACCAGCTTTTCAGCAGGTACACCTTCTTTTAAATGAGCCATAACCGCCTCATCACAAGTAAGATGACCTGCACGTTGAGATCGATAAAGTGCGGAATGATGATTTCTGCCATTGCCCATATCATAAGCCATCACATTTATAAAATCAAGATATTTTATACTCTCCTTGAAATCAATGAACTTAGCATCTGCTATGGTAGCAGCTGTAATAAGACATTTGGTACCCAAAACCTTGCGTAACTCCGATACAAGTAAGGTGAAATTTTCAGTATCCTCTGGTGAGGCAGAAGTACCCATCACACTTTGCGTGGGATATTCCCAATCAATATCAATTCCATCCAAATCAAAAGCTTCTACAATCCGCTTGCAGCCAAAAGCAAAAACTTCTCTATTTTCCTTCGATGCAGCCATTTCGCTGAAATGTCCGCTACCCCACCCTCCGATAGACAGCAACACGCGAAGTTTCGGATTTTGTTGTTTTAAAGCTATAATGGTACGCAAACGCTCTGGATTGTCAATATTAACGCCGTTAAAAGATTCATTGACATGACCAAATGCATAATTGATATGAGTCATAACTGTTGGATCTGGAAGATAACGCGTCCAAGATGTCACATAAGCTACTACAACATAGTTTTTCTCTATATGTTTAGCTATAACGCAATTTGCCCAAAACAATACACAAACAAGGAAAAGACATTTTAACCATTTCATCTCATTTTACCATTTACAAGATACCACACTATAAGGCGGAAGTTGACAAGAAAAATGTTTTTCCCCATCAGTAATTGTCAGAACGCGTTCGGAGGCATTATCATTACAAAATATAACGGCAAAACTTCCATCGGGATTTTTGAAAGCAGCACCAGATAATCCAGCTTCATTCAGCGTCGCGCCCATCAAACCAATGCGCACAGCATCAGGCCGAACAACTGCAGCTAAATGAGCTATCACATAATAATGAGAATTTTTATGTATCGTCTTATAATCTTTGTCAATATCCACAGCTCCATAACACGTCTGGCACCCCCCATCCAAATTAGGGCCGCGCCGCATATCCAGCATCAAATTCCACACAATTACAGCAGAGCACCAACGATTTACAGTTCCTAAAGCTATCTCTTGCATATCGCGTAACAAGCTCTTCGATAGCTCTCGCCCATTATTCCAAGTACCAATAGAAGCCTCCGAAAATATTAATTTTTTGTCCGGACGTTTCTGGTGAATATCATCTAATTCTTGATTTGAACCACCATAATTATGATATGCTGCTCCCACAACATATTCAGATCCTTCAGTATTTCCCATAGCGTTATAAACATTAATAGGATAATCGTTTTGAGACGATACATTATCGTAATTGTAGTTATGATCAAATACATAAATCTTTGTATCCAATTTATTTCGTTTAAAACAAGCTGCCATAACTTTTACGAAATCCGCTTCTTCATTCCACGGTAAATAGGTCGATGCACAATTACCGTGATTCAATGGTTCATTTTGAGGCGTAACGGCATATATTTTAATTCCTTCCTTTTCAAATGCCTGTATCCATTTTACAAAATACATTGAGTAATCCGAATAATATTCGGGATTGATATGACCATCTGTCCAACTGTCATAAGGCATTTTATTTTTTAAATCTTTCACTTTCATCCAACGTGGACAAGTCCAAGGAGAACCAATGATTTTGACTTTAGGATTTATAGCTAGGATTTCTTTCAAAACAGGAATCACATAATCCATCTCATCTGTTGTTAAACAAAAGTTCTCAAGTCCACGCTTGTCACAACAAGTATATTCCTTACTCGAAAAATCAGAACAACCGATTGAAATACGCACGTAACTGAATCCATAGCCAACTGTTTCTGAATAAGTTTCTTCTAAAAACTTCTTCCGGTCTTCTGCTTTCATTTTAAGTAAATTGTACGCAGAAGAATAGGTAATTGCAGCACCAAATCCATCCATTTTTTGAAATTTCTGTAATGGGTTTAAAGCTACAGCCTTTGCTGGAATTATTCCCGAAGAACAAACATTTGTATTCGTCTTTTTCAAAGAAAGGCCTGATGCCGTTGTGGTATAAATAGTCACCTTCTTCGTTTTTTCTGTTTCTAATCCCGATACAGATTTCGAAATAAAAGAAGATCTCTCTGTGGAGATTCTATCTTTTGGCATGGCTATTCCATTTTCAAAATGACAAAAAGCAAATACCAGAAAACTGAAAAGAATAAAAACGGGACGCACAAAGCGTTGGAAGAATTTAGAGTCTTTCATCAAAATTGATTTTATAAAGGAGTTACTTTCAATGTTTTAAATTCCGACAAAGATAAGATATTCTTTTCTATTAGTGCGTGCCAAAAGTTCTCATTACGAGTTATTCATACAATTTGGCAAACAGTCCTCTGGGCATAGAATATAAGTGATCTTAGGTTACAAAAAAGGCTGTGTCTTATCGTAAGTTCTTCCGTAGAAAAAGACTTTTCTAAATTTCTTTTGAAAGTGTTTCTATCTTACAGCCCAAAAAGTAACTGAATAATCCGTAATTCAGGGGACTTAGAATTTCTATTAAAAGAGCATTCCCCGTAAAATAATTTATACAAGTACACTAAACTATGTTTTTCAAGTTTTACCGATCACTAATAATTTTGGTTCAATCGGTAAAGCTGGGGATTTAACAAATTGCCATTATTAGAAATCGCCCATTCAACG
>JAQVXN010000202.1 GCA_028709135.1 Bacteroidaceae bacterium
TGGCCCTTTCATCCACATACGGTTTCGCATATGTTTGTCATTCTCATGATTTGCTTCTTCATCTTTTGTATCTTCCATCCAATCAATGGCAGGACTTGAAGTATTTGTACGAAAATCGAGTGGAAGCCCTGTCGCAGGTAAATTATTTGGATTCGTACCAAAATAAATCTGGGCCATAATTCGGCCGGGTTGATTGGTACAACCAAAACGAATTTCATAAGTTCCATCATTTGGAACAGGTAATAATCTAAAGGTAAAATCGACTTGACCATAAGCAATTAATTCGTCCCCATTCCAGTTACGCCATCCTTCACCATATGTAATGTAAGAAAATTGTGTTTCATCAGTAAAAGTAAAACCATCTACAAAGTGAGGAGGAATATTCCATTCTTTATGAATATTTGAGCGAACTCCGTTAGTCATTAATTCAGGCATCATTGACTGAACATCAAAACGAAGACGTTCATTAAGGACTTTATTAGGCACGTCTTTATCGTAAATAAGAATATCATTTATGGGATAATAATAGCCATTTAGAGCGTTGTTCGTATGTCCGGGATTTGTTGGGAAAATTTGAACCCCTTGTCGATCACAAGAAATTTCATGATAATCACCAAAAAAAGAATTATCATATTGGCAATGACGATTAATGCTCATACGTCCGTCTTTAGCTGATTGTGTAATCTTAAACAAACGTTTAAATTTGCCCATTGAAACATAATATTCCCATACATCAAGGGTTAATTGTTCCGGATTTCGATAAAAATAGCCAAGTTCCGTAAGATGATATACCAAATAGTTATATGGTACCCGATAGCTGAGTAAATGATAAGCAATGAATTGATTTATAGCATTATCTTGGCTTTTCAGATTATTAGAAGTTGCATTTGGGTATGCTTCAGAACATTTTTTCTTAATAGCACTCATAATGTCACTCCAATTAGTAACAATTCCATTGAGTACCTTTGGTTCAGGTATTCCCCACTTTTTGTCAAAAATACTATCAGTTTCAACAAAAGCAGTATAACCATAGTAACGATGTGGAGGAGAAGGAAAATCATATTGCCAACTGTAACCTTTCTTATTATTCTTTTGTGTTTCTGTTAAACTTTCATAGGATTCGTCTCGATATTTTATCATCGAATCAGCCCAGCCTGTTTCTTCCAAAAGATGAGAAAATATACGCATATTATCCGTCTGGCTAAGTAATGCAGGCAAAGAAGCGTTTGAAGGTGCAAGTACACGATTAATTTTATGAATAACACCATTCGTTGCTTCGATGTCGGTTTGAATAATTCTTGCAGAATTATTCAGAATAACAGCTAATTTTCCACCCTGTATAGTATCGAATTCTATTAAAATATGGCGGTCATTAAATGTAGGAATTTGAATAGCACCAACTGCAAAATCTGTAGATTTATATGCCTCATCACCACCATTATCAATAATACAATTCAGAACAATCTTGTCTGCCGTTTTCTGACTAATTGTATCAATATCAAATGTCTGATAACTATAAATAGAATCAAGATAATGATTAATAGCAGTATTTGTCGGAATAAAACAAGTATAGTGACCTCGAGCTGATAATAGCGTTGCTACGCTACTTTTTGTCTTATCTGAAACCCTTGATTTCATTAAAACTTTATAAAATAAAGAAAGCGAAGAATCTTCACGGACATAATCCGTAATGGTTTTTCCTGTAAACGTATATATGTCGTTCATGTCCATTTTATCTGTACATGAAATAAATACGTTAGGACCAGATATACAAACCATATTTATCAAAAACACATATAAAATCTTTTTCATAACAAAAAACCTTTTCGTTCGCATTTTTTTCTTGATTACTGTCTAATCGATTACAATTTTCTTTTTATTGATGATATAAATTCCCTTCTTCAAAATTTTGGATACATTTTCTAATCGAACACTTTGCATCAAAAGTTGGCCATCAATACTATAAACATCAACTACTTTATCGTTTGAAACTACCTGAAAAATGCCATCCGTTGAAGTTATGCTAACAGCTAAATCAACATTCCCGACCTTTTCTGTTACAAGCGACGGATTGATATATCCTTTATGGCCTTCTATGGAAACAGTAAGATTTCCAGACTCTTTGATGACATTATCTGTATTTCTAAAGTAAATCAGACCTTTTTGATTAACTCCAGTTTTGTCTAAAACTCCAACTAACCCATTTGCGGTCTCGGCTTCATAATTAAATTCATTGGGAGGCAAAATTTGAAAAGTTGTCGTTTTCTTTATTTGGTTATTTAAGTCTCCCAGTAACAAGAAAAACGGTTCGCCAGACTTGAAACTTTGCTGTTCAGATAGTTCAAGGATATTTTCGTTTTTGATATCTTTTAGAACATACGTTTTAACTGAATTATTCTTACAAGTAATCTGATTTACAGCAAAGGGTAAGCACATAATCGATATTGAATTCGAAAGTCCATCCATTTCGACATAACCAAGTTTATCATCTGAATCCACCGGTACCAGATTCCACGCAGAAGGTTCGTTAAAGCCTCCAGATACATTTAAAATCCCATTGTTGGTAGCAACGGCACTCAATGGTAAGCGGTTTACATTTTCATCATCAAAAGAAACAATTCGAAATTGATTGTGCCCCAGCAAATAGATTCCAAAAGGTTGTGGTTTTGTACTGGAGCCGTGGTAAGTATTGACGAGCGTACCACTAAGATATGTTCCTGTCCCTCTATTTTGGATCGCATAACAACTATCATTGCCCTCCATACGGCAAACACGCCACATAGCATAAGGATTGTGTAAACATAACAATGAATCTGCTTTATAGTCAAAAAAGTTCCATCCCACAATATCTCTAGAAGCTAACCAACGATAACAATCTTGCGTATTATTACTCTTTAAATACATCGCATTTCCATGATAAGATTTATCTGTCGCCGTTTCTCCAGATCCCATGGTTTCATCCATATTGACAATATAATACCAGACATTTGTTGCAAATGTTTTTCGCGCTTCCCGAAATGCAATATAGCATTTTTCAAGTTTTGTCAATTTGGTTTGCAAGTCCTCCTTCGTTGCATTTTGATAGTCTTCACATACAGAGATGCAATTTGTAAACAAATCCTTCTCTTCTTGATCCACATCTCCAAAAGAACTCCCCACAAATGTACTGTCATTAAAAGCCTTACATTGAAGTAACTTTTTCTGCAGTTGAGTTTTTATTTCTGATGTTTCCAAGTTCTCAATTTTCGTTTCATCTGTGATTTTCCGTAAATACCAACTTGAAGGAGTATTGAATTTGCCTGACAAAGCCTGAATATTTCCGTTTGTTCCGGTTCCCTCTTTACTGCCAAAAGTATTCAGTTCCTCATCAAAATCTGTACTCACAATTCCCCATTGTCCTTTATGAAATCTCTCAAAAATAAATTTTGACGAGGGAACTTCATTTAGAACCATTTTTTCATCATTTTTTGTAACCCGCACAATATACGATTGCGTGCCGATGCACTTTATCATCCATGTATTAGTATCAGATTTAGAAAGTTTAAAAATGTAATTCGTATTGTTGCTGAGCGTATTCCAGCCTAAACTACCACTAAGTCCCCCATACATGGCCTTTTCTACGCCTTGCTTAGTTTTAAATCCACTATAACCACTTACAATCTGATAATATCCTTCTGTCAGCGGAATTGTCTTTGAATCAATCTCACTGCTATTCTTTACAAGTTGCTCTTTCATGTAAGACAATTCCTCTTGATTGTTTCCTGCTTGCAAAGTATTTTGAGCATCAGTTAATAATTTCTCATATTGATCATAATATGATTGTTCTGTAAATCCCGGATCCGTACCTCCTGCATATCGATCAATAGTCATTAAATTATATCCCAAAACTTTTGACAGAGCTTGTTGTTCTGCATTGCCATCAGTACTTTCAGCAACAAAACGAATGGGGCTACTGTCACTCCGAAAAGGAAGAACCGGCCATCCCTCCTTATTTTTTAAATTTCCCATTAAAAAATTGCGGAAACAGTAACGAACAGAAACAGGATTAGTCACGCTGGTACTACTAACCACAACTTGTCCATTTTCTACAGAACCGGTAGCAACATAAAAATTACCGTCATTTCCGGCAAGTTCAAAGCCAATAATACCGTTATCAATATTAAAACCTCTTTCAATATGCGTAAATGAAACATACGCCTTACCATCCTTAAACGAAACATTCTTCATTTCAGGACTTTCCGGGTGAATCTGTGTAAATCCATATAAATCATGTAAGGCGCAATCGCCCAAACGTTGCCCAACCTGGAGTTTATGACTAGGATGAATCTGTTCTGTTTCAGAAGGCAAAATGAGGTCATTCGTTCCAATTAAACGTACATCGTCCAATACATGTTGCGTTAAATTCTGTTGCTCGCGCGTAAAGGCAGCACTAGTACCATCCACGTTTCCATAAGAATATGGTGTGAGTTCAACAATATAGAATTTCATATTATTTTGTCCCCATGCTACTCGCCAACTTTCAATCATTTTGCAAAGTCGG
>JAQVXN010000203.1 GCA_028709135.1 Bacteroidaceae bacterium
ATTCTGTTTTTTGATGAGATATTTTGCGGGTAATAAATTAAGAATTTGTTTTGAAACTGATTTCTTTCTATCAGGCTGTTGATGATTGATTATTGCTGCCTTTTGTTCATAAAATGGTGTTTCTTGTTTTAGTGTTATGTCAAAGAATTTGATTAGAGTGTTTTTATAGTAATTTTGATTGCAAATATAGAGTTCTTCATGTATACAAAGCAATGCTTCGATTGGTTCTTATCGGTTCGTTTTGGTTCAAATAAGTTCATTTTCGCTCTATTTTTGGTGTATATGAATTTTTTTAGTAAAAAAACAGCTGGTAGTGTATCAATTATTCGCTAAAAATTGTACTTTTGGACATTGTGTTTCATGCTTTGTCGTGGAAGCATGAAAACATTATTGGGGCTGAAATCATTTCCGATTTCAGCCTTTTGGTAGTATCTTTTAAGCTTATGCCAATCAGAAAATGGAATTATAGAGATCAACGGAAAAAGATTCAGTCGGTAAAGCTGGGTATTTAACAAATTGTTCCTTTTTGAATGATCTATAAAAGATTACTTTTGGTTCATACAAAGAAAACCGATTAAGTATAAGGATATTCTGTCCATGTTCCTGCCTGAAGACATGCTTGAGTATTTTGATTTTACAGACTATTCAGGGCTCATAACGTAAAATAAACTCTTTGTTTTCAAAAAATTGACTCGATCAAGTTTCCCAAATTTTCATTTGCTCAATCAAAGTTGGTGACGCAGTGCGTCACAAAAGAAACGCAGTGCGTCATGAAAAAAACGCGTCGCGTCACAAAAGAAACGCACCGCGTCACATAGAATAAGAAGTAACTTTTCATTTATAACACTATATCCAGATAGAATTTCAGCCAAATAAAGAAATATATCAGTGTATAAGACCCTACGAAGTAAACTGTTTCTGCCTAGTTAAAGTCCTGACCTATAAAATGCTGTTTTAAAAATAGGAAATGTAATTGAAGCATTTAAGATTCGTGGTGTCAGATGGATGCGGAGGCCAGTAGAATCTGTTGTTACTTAAATTCTTAATTCTAAACGAATCGATGCTCTTTCTAAGCTGGATTCTACTTTAGTTATCTTGAAATAAGTCATGAACTCAGACGAAAGCATTAAATGGGCGATTTCTAATAACCTCAGTTTGTTAAATGCCCAACTTTATCGACTGAACCCGAAAAAGCAGATAGCAAACAGTGCGGATACTGTCTGCTTCAGAAAGATCCGCACTGCTAATAAAAGGGAATTAGAAATTTGTCTGATGTTTCTTTATTTCATCAATCAACTTGGAGAATGATTTGCCTTTTTTCCGTCTCTCGTATTCAGAAGACGAAAAGTGTTGTGCTTCTCGTCGGAGTTTTAGGTAGCTTTCATAAATTTTACGATCTAATGTGCCATTGTTCACAGCTTCCAAAACCGCACAACCAGGTTCATGAGTGTGCGTACAATCTTTGAAGCGGCATGATAGTGCGTAATTAGAAATATCTAACATTTCTGCAAGAGAATCGGGATGATCTGTTGTCAGACCAAATTCACGAACACCCGGAGTATCAATTAGAATACCGGAATCATTCATCAAAACCATTTCACGACGGGTTGAAGTATGTCTTCCTTTACCTGTGGATAGGCTTATAGGTGATGTGGACAATATTGATTTTTCGCAAAGCGCATTAATCAGAGAACTCTTTCCAACGCCGGAGGAACCCACAAATACAACTGTTTCGCCTTGCAATATAGATTCTCGCAACTGCAGAATCGTTTGAGGATTCTGTATACTGGTGAAAAATACTGGCATTTGACTGGCGAGATGTCTGATTGCATCATCAATATTCTTTTTGTCATAATTCAAATCCGTTTTATTGAGAACCAATGCAGGGCGGATTTTTTCTTCCAATATCTGCACCATAAAACGTTCTATCCTACGAACATTAAAATTTTCGTCAAGGCTTTGTACGATAAATGCTTGATCAACATAGGCGGCAATGGCTTGTTTCTCGGCAATCGTTCCGCTTTTCTTGCGATACAATGTCCGTTCACGGGGAAGCTGATCTACGATTATCCCTTGATGATCATCGAATGGCTGAAAAAGAATCCAATCTCCTACACAAGGAAATTCAAAGCCAGGTTTCCCATATGCCAGATTTCCAGCCAGTTCACACTGAAATAATCCATTCTCGGAAATAATTTCATAACAGGTGCGATGTACAATAGTTACTCTTCCGGGACATAAGGCATGGTGGATAGAAGCTTGTCTAAGTTGATGCAGTTGATCATTCCATCCATACATCTTTAAATAATTCATAGGTCTATCTTTTTTGCGATGAAAAATGTATAACCGTAAAATGCTTTATACTTGGCGTATAATTCTTCTTCGTAACGTTGGGAGAGCATGAATTCTTCGGCCATTTTGTTCCCAGCATATTGATGACGAAACGTTTGTTCTGCCAGAGCCTTTTGTGCAAAGTAATGTTCTGTCCAACAATTTTCCGGAAATATAAAAGTGGCTACCGGAAGATATCCTGTCTGATGTATTTTGGCTACCTGATGTGGGATAGTATCTATTTCAGGATACGCATCCATCCAATAGTTGTTGATTTCTGTCGGACGTTTATCTGTGAACCATGAACTTTCCGAAACAGCGAGATATCCTCCTGTTTTTAGATATTTGCGCCATTCTTTGAGCCCCCGTTCAAAACCTATATTGTAAATAGCACCTTCCGACCAAATGAGATCTAATTCGTTTTCTTGAAAAGGTAAGTTGTCCATAGAGCCGACAAGGCCTTTGACCCGTTCTTGAAAATTGAATCCTTGGGCATTTCGATTTAAAATTTTGATGAAGTCGGGGAACGAGTCGAGAGCAATAATGTTAGCTTCAATATGCTGGGCTAGCGTCATGGTTTGTCCTCCCGTACCGCAACCGAGGTCAACAATACGAGCGTTTTTCGTTAAATGATCAACAAAGCCAAGAGCTTTGAGCGTCATTTCCGGACTACCGGGCCCTTGTCGTTCCATCGTAGAGAAAAAATTACAAATCATTTGAAGATCAAAATCGTGAATGGATTTATTTTCGTTATTCATTTTTGTTTTGTTTGTAGGCGTACACGTAAAGAGAATTTACCTTTCCCCATGTGTATGCGTGGTTGAAAAAATTAATTGATAGAATAGATATGAAAACACCCTTGAATAAAATTACCCAAGGATAAACGAAAGGACAATCTGTATCAAGAATACAGATTGTTTACTAAACCAAATCCGATTTTAATAGATTTTGTGTCATGCTGCAAAGGTACATCATATTTTTGTTGTTCAAAGAATGTATGTGCAGAAAAATTAAACTAGCATGAAAATTCGTATTTTGTTAAAGTGAAAGAGGGAACTGCTGAATCAGGATGATAATCAGAAAAATGAATCATTCGGGAAGAAAAACTATAAGAACCAGTTGGCGAAATTAGAAACTGTCCAACGTAATTCTCCTAATGGAATCAGTATGTACAAGTCACAAATTCATCGATAACTTTTTGATAGATGTCGGTTATAATAATAATGTACGATATTTATTTTATGGCACACGTGTGCGTATCTACCCAACGTATATTAAGACAGAAGATCTGACAATGGATGAGACTTGTGTAAAAATATGTTTGTTGTGCTTTTGACGAATGACCTTTTGCTTTTTACGAATACCAACCTGAAAAAGTCAGTGAGGTAGTTGAATTTATATTGAACTTGATGTGAACATTTCTTCCTGTATTTTTGAAAAACACGTAACCCGTCTTATTCTAAATGCGGAGAACCCCCAATTATCGACCTCTAGGATGAGTACTAAAAGCTATTATCAAAGATGAGAGTGAAAACAGAGAATTGCTATTTCACCGATATTTTCAGATATGTTCACCGATAAGGTCTTGCATAACAGACATTTTAATAGGTATCTTTGCATCGTCGGATTAAAAAAGAGATAAGCTCAAAAAAATGACGAGTATAAATTCAAAAAAAATAATTATGAAAAAGAATGGTTCTAAAGGCATTTTTGTCGGAGGGTTAATTGTTGTGATAGGTATTGTGTACCTACTGTTTAATGTTGGTGTTTTGCCCTATGAGTGGAAAAGCATCGTGCTATCTTGGCAGTCGCTCCTTATATTATTAGGTGTGATTGGCATTTGTAGGCGTAATTATGTAAGTGGTATTGTTCTTGCAGCTGTCGGTGTCGTTTTTTTGTTGCCAGATTTCTCGTCGGTGTTGGGATTTAATTATTCGGCTGGGACATTACATTCTATGATGTGGCCTGCCGTAATCATTTTGGCTGGATTATTAGTCATGTCGCATAAACATCGTCACCATCATGGCTATCAGACTAATTTTAGCAACCACCACAGGTTGAGTTCAACAAACGAAATACATGATGGTAAAGTTGATTATAATTTGGTAATGAACGGCATCGATGATGTCTTTTTGGAACCTGTATTTCGTGGGGGAGAAATAAATACCATTATGGGAGGAGTAAAATTAGATTTGC
>JAQVXN010000204.1 GCA_028709135.1 Bacteroidaceae bacterium
AATTCATTGTGGTTATATAGCATAAACACTGGTTTCATAAAAACGAAAACTAATGTGTAGCTAAAGAAAATACGAATAATATAAAGGAGTCTGCTGTTCATTATTTTTCTAAAGCTGTTTTTATGAGTACATCATAAATTCATTGTATCAGAGTTGCTGCATATCGTTCAGGCGCTTGTAATGACCATCTATTTCAAGAAGTTGCTCATGAGTGCCACGTTCTACGATACGACCTTCATGAAGCACGCAGATTTCATCTGCATTTTTAATGGTAGAAAGTCGGTGGGCGATAGCAATAGTGGTGCGCGATTTCATTAAGCGTTCCAATGCTTCTTGGACAAGACGCTCACTTTCAGTATCGAGGGCTGATGTAGCCTCGTCAAGAATTAGAATGTCAGGGTTTTTAAGAATGGCGCGGGCAATACTGATGCGTTGTCGCTGTCCGCCCGAAATGCGACAGCCACGATCGCCAACAGAAGTTTCATAACCATTTTCGGACTCCATAATAAAGTCGTGAGCATTAGCTATTTTTGCAGCTTCAACAACTTGTTCCATGGTGGCGTCTTTTACACCAAACGAAATATTATTGAAGAAGCTATCGTTGAAAAGTATTGCATCTTGATTTACATTACCAATTAAACTACGTAGATCTGCAATCCTGAATTTTTTGATATTGATACCATCAAAGAGAATTTCGCCCTCTTGAACATCATGATAACGTGGTAAGAGATCTACAAGTGTAGATTTACCCGCTCCAGACTGTCCTACGAGTGCAACGGTTTGTCCTTTCTTTACTGACAGATTGATGTGCTCCAGTACGTTACGACTGTCCTCATTGTAACGAAAAGTGATATTGTGAAAAACGATTTCATCTTGCAATGGGTGAATTTGAAGAGGATTTTCCGAGTCCTTGATGGGATTTTCGGCTTTTAAAATCTTGTTGATGCGTTCTACGGACGCCATACCTTTTGGAATGTTGTAGGCAGCTTTAGAAAAATCTTTAAGTGGTTGAATCAGACTGTAAAGGATAACCATGTAAAAGATAAATGTTGGTGCATCGATAGATGATTTATTTGAAAAAATTAAGGTACCACCGTACCACAAAACCAAGACAATGAGAACAGTTCCTAGAAATTCACTCATTGGGTGAGCGAGGGATTGACGCAGATTAACTTTATTGAGTAAGCTACGGTTTTCGTTTGTGGAGTTTTCGAAGCGGCGTATCATTTTTTGTTCTGCCGTGAAGGCTTTAACAATGCGCATGCCTCCTAAAGTTTCTTCTAGTTGCGACATGATTTCGCTCCATTTATTTTGAGCTTTAAGTGACTGTTGCTTAAGTTTCCGCACGACAGAGCTCAGCGCCCAAATCATAAGGGGCATCACAAGGATTGTAAATAGTGTGAGCTGCCAGCTGGTATAGAATAAAACGCCTAGGTAGCTTATAATAAGAATAGGATTTTTGATAAGCATTTCAAGAGATCCCGTTACACTGTTTTCAATTTCATTTACATCTCCACTCATACGAGCAATAATGTCGCCTTTGCGTTCGTCAGAAAAGAATGAAAGAGGAAGACTTACAATTTTGCGGTAAATACTGTTGCGGATGTCGCGGATGATGCCAGTACGTAGAGGTACCATAATTCCGGCTGACACAAAATAGGCACCTGTTTTGAGCATTGTAGCGAAAACCAAAAATAGTCCAATATAGAGCAACGTCATCGATGCACCATATTCTGACATCAATTGTTGCGTGAAGTAGTAAAGATTATTGATGATGATTTTCTTGAATGTGTGGTGAGAGCCCCATGGCATAAAGATATAAGAGCCTTTGTCGATGCCGAAGAGCAGATACAGCATCGGCATCAGTGACATAAACGAAAATATATTCAGTACAGCCGAGAGCAGGTTGAAAAACAGTGAGCCGCCTAAGTACCCTTTGTAAGGCCATGCGTATACGCGTAATATGTTAAAAAACTCTTTCATAATGGCTGGTTTATTTTCTTCCAAAGTCGGCAGGAACTTCTCCCCATTTATTGGTGTTCCACTTTTTGACTTGTATATTGTAAGTATTTTGAGTAAGCCATTTTTCTGCACGGGTTACCAAGTTGAGCACTTTTTCTGTGCGGGCATTGCGTTTCAATTTGGTCTTACATTGATGATTTTTGAACCAAAGGATACCGTTGCGGCTGTCGCTGTAAACAGTCATGATTTTGCCTTCTTGTGTTAGTTTCGAAACGGCATGGACAATAGCGAGAAATTCTCCAATGTTGTTTGTTCCGTAAAGAGGACCGAGATGAAAAACTTCTTGGCCTGTTCTGAGATCAACACCGCGATATTCCATGGGGCCTGGATTGCCGCTGCATGCGGCATCAACAGCAATGGCATTGGCTTCTACTTCTCTAGGGAGTGGCAATACGGTGTCGGTTCTGTCCGAAGGAGGATTGGCAACTTGTACCATTTTCTTTTTCTTTGATGCTTTAAAGATATAAGTTGGAGCTCCTTCTTCGTAAGCTGTTTGGGCTTCCTGAAGGGTAGAAAAAGATTTGTACTTGGCATTTGCATATCCTTTCGTTTGTGCCTGACAATCTGTCCAAGTATTATAAATACCGGGCTCTTGACCGTTCCAAACTACATAATATTTTTGCTTTTGTGCCATTAATTGTGCCTTTGAAGTTTAAGTTCTACATTCTTTCAGGCATTTCGATGCCAAGAAGATCCATTCCGGTGCGTACAACTTTTGCTACATTTTCAGATATTACTAAACGTAACTGTTTGCGTCCTATATTTTCCTCGTGTAGAATACTGTAGTCATGATAAAACTGGTTGTATTCTTTTACCAAGTCGTAGCAATAGTTTGCAATGGTGCTGGGACTGTATTCTGTTCCGGCTTGACTTACGGCAGTCTTAAAATCTGCGAGGTGTTGGATTAAATCTTGCTCCTTTTGGTTTACTTCGATGTCTTCTGCTACGGTCTCTGGAACTGCAAATTGTTCTTCTTGCGCTTTGCGGAGTATGCTGCGGATGCGGGCATAAGTATATTGAATGAATGGCCCTGTATTACCGTTGAAATCGATACTTTCTGCTGGGTTGAACATCATATTCTTCCGGGCGTCTACTTTCAATAAAAAGTATTTTAGGGCCCCAAGACCTACAATTCGAGCTATTTTATCTTTTTCTTGAGATGACATGTCTGAAAATTTGCCAAGTTCTTCGCTGGTTTGTCTGGCTGTGCGAATCATTTCGGCAATGAGGTCATCTGCATCAACTACAGTGCCTTCGCGGCTTTTCATCTTGCCGTTTGGGAGTTCTACCATACCGTAAGAAAAGTGTACAAGATCTTTTCCCCATTTGAATCCTAAACGGTCGAGTAATAGACTGAGTACTTGGAAATGGTAATTTTGCTCATTGCCTACCACATAGATCATTTTATCAATGGGATAGTCTTGGAAACGAAGTTTTGCTGTGCCAATATCCTGCGTCATGTAAACGGAAGTTCCATCCTTGCGCAGTAGAAGTTTTTCATCAAGACCTTCATTCGTCAGGTCAGCCCAAACGGAACCATCTTCGTGACGTACAAAAAGGCCTTCTTTTAAACCTTTCTCAACCTCAGCTTTGCCTACCAGATAAGTTTGCGATTCATAATAGATTTTATCGAAACTTACACCCAATGCTCGGTATGTCTCATCGAAGCCGGCATAAACCCAACTATTCATTTTGTTCCATAATGCACGCACTTCTGGATCGCCTTGTTCCCACTTTACAAGCATGGCATGGGCTTCCTTGATAAGAGGTGCTTCTTGCTCTGCTTTTGTCTTCGCGTCTTCTTCGTTAAGACCTTGTGCCAGAAACTTTGGTATAAGTTGTGAAATTTCTTCGCGGTAGTGTTTATCGAAAGCAACATAATAGTCTCCTATCAGGTGGTCTCCTTTTTTGCCTGTTGTCTGAGGCGTTTCTCCGTTACCCCATTTTAACCACGCCAACATGCTTTTGCAAATGTGGATACCACGGTCATTTACGATGTTGGTACGTACAATTCTGTTGCCACAGGCTTTGATGATATTTGAGAGGGCCCAACCTAACAGGTTGTTGCGTACGTGCCCCAAATGTAGGGGCTTGTTCGTGTTCGGTGAAGAATATTCAATCATCACGAGCGGAGCGTCAGCTGTTGCCTCCGTGACGCCGTAATGTTTGTCTGCGTGGATGGAATTAATTAATTTGAGCCAGTAACACTGAGAGATGCTCAGATTGAGGAAACCTTTAATTACATTAAATTTTTCTATGGCTGGCTCATTTTGTTGCAACCACAGTCCTATTTGTTGTGCAGTTTCTTCAGGTTTCTGATGTGAAAGGCGGAGAAATGGAAAAACGACTAATGTAAGATGTCCTTCAAACTCTTTTTTCGTCTTTTGTAATTGTACTTGTTGTTCTGTTACGGAAGCACCGTAAAGCTGCCGGATAGCGTTGACTACCGAAGAAGTAATTACGTCGTCTATATTCATCTTGTCTTATATATCTGT
>JAQVXN010000205.1 GCA_028709135.1 Bacteroidaceae bacterium
TTTGCTGAGCGACTATGGTGGAACTTTGTCCTTGCAATGCGTTACCATTTGAATTTCTGGGCCAATCCAGACAGTAAACAGTAGAAACCCATACAGCTCGAAATTCGCGTTTAATGGTGGTTGCTGACAATTTTAAGGATGTGCACAATAATGCACACAATGTAATTCGCAATACAATACGATTTAATGCCTTTTTCATTTCATATTGAGTTTAAGTGGAGGCTTTCCTGAGAACAAGGACCTAATTACAATTCATAATACAAAAGTACAAATAATATACTTAATAGGAAGTTCATCCAGAACAAAATATAATTACTTTTTTCAATATTGGTTTGAAAAGGATTTGAAGCAACATTATATAAAAATTATTCCCCACTTTTCTTGTGAGTCTAATAAACCATTGAATATAAGCATGATATTCTATGTGCCAGACCAAAAAAACAGTGGGAATAAAAATTTTTCTAAGAAAAACGTGGGGAATTGTGGAGAATTGATTACTTTTGACAGTCAAATGTAAAAGAGTGTCAATGCGATTTATCGGAACCATAGAAGCAAAAGTAGATGAGAAGGGACGAGCTTTCTTTCCTGCGTTGTTTCGCCGTCAATTAAAAGAGGGTGATGGTGAACGTTTTATTTTGCGCAAAGATATATTTGAGAATTGTTTGGTAATTTATCCCGAACAAGAATGGAGTCGTCGGTTGGATGAATTACACGAGAAGCTTAGTGTATGGAATAAAGCCGAACAGCAATTGTTCCGCCAATTTGTGGCGGATGTTGAGTGGCTCTCGTTGGATAACAGTGGCCGTTTTCTGATCCCTAAACGTTATCTCAAAATGGCTGAAATCAAACAATCCATTATTTTTATTGGAATGGACAGTACCATTGAGGTGTGGTCAAAAGAATTAAAAGAAAAAAAAGAACAAAATAGCTCTGATTTTGGTACAAACTTGGAGAAATTAATGCAAAAGAATCAAGATGAATGAGGCCGGATGTTATCATGTGCCGGTTCTGCTCAATGAGAGTATTGAGGGATTGGCTATTTTACCAAAGGGAACATATATAGATGTTACTTTTGGTGGAGGGGGGCATAGTCGTGCAATTTTATCTAAATTAGACAAAGATGGTCATTTATATGGTTTTGACCAAGATAAAGAAACTGAGAATAATATTCCGCACGATGATCGATTTACGTTTATCCTAAGTAATTTTAGGTTCCTCAAAAATTGGATGCGTTATTATGGCGTAGAAAAGGTAGATGGCATTTTAGCTGATTTAGGAGTGTCAAGTCATCATTTTGATGAGGCTTCACGTGGCTTTTCTTTTAGACAAGACGGGCCTTTGGATATGCGCATGAATCAGGATGGAGAGAAAACAGCTGCGGACATCGTTAATACGTATGATGAAGAAAAATTGGCGCAGATATTTTATTTATATGGTGAAATAAAAAATTCTCGTCGGTTGGCGGCGTTGATAGTTTCAGATAGAAAAGAAAAAATGATCAATACGGTAGAGGATTTTATAAAAGTCGTAACTCCTTTACTTGGCCGTAACCGAGAGAAAAAAGATTTGGCTAAAATTTTTCAGGCTTTGCGCATGGAAGTTAATCAGGAACTGGATGCATTGCGTGAGATGTTGGATAGTGCTGTTGAAATTTTGAAACCGAAAGGTAGGCTAGTAGTGCTCACGTACCATTCTTTGGAAGACAGAATAGTAAAAAACATGATGAGAAGTGGTCGTGCTGATGGAATCGTTGAAAAAGATTTTTATGGGAATTTGTTGAGCCCTATGCATGCAGTAAATAGTAAGGTAATTTTGCCGGATATGGAAGAAGAAGAGCGCAATCCGCGAAGCAGAAGTGCAAAACTTCGGATTGGAGAACGTGTTGAAATGAAGAATCATTAAGTTAAGAATGGCTAAGGATAGAAAAAATGAAGAGTATGACGCAACCGATTTTGATGAGAAAATTCAAAATTCGGATGAGTTTTCGGAAAATCAGTCAGGAGTTAATATGGCTGAACATATCGAAGCGGATCATACTTCTGTGCCCATAGAAGAAAAGCAGAGCAGTGCACAAAAAGTGATGGACGCTTTGACCGACGATGATGAGGAACATGTGAACTTGTCGTTTGGTGCTGTATTGGGAGGTGATATTCTGAGTGGAAAGTGGTTTAGACGAGAAGTGTGGTTTCTTGTGATGATCATTTTTATGATTATTCTCTACATTACGAATAGGTATACTTCTCAGCAGAATATGATAAAGATAGATAATTTAAAGAAAGAACTGACAGAGATACGCTATGAATCGATGACGCGTTCTTCTCAATTGATGCAGCGCACGCGGGAGAGTAAGGTGGAAGAGTTTTTAAAAAATACGAGCGACAGCGCGCTTTGCATATCTGCAAATCCTCCGTATGTTATTAAATTAGAATAATTGTCGGCATGAAAAAATTTTCTAACAAACAAGTAATTAGTCGTTTCCATGTACTGGCATTCCTGTTTACACTTGCAGGTGTGGGTATTATGGTGAAGGCGGCTTATGTCATGTTTGTGCAACGGAATTATTGGGAGGCTGTTAGTGACCGTTTTGTACGAGAAAATGTAACTGTTCAACCTACTCGTGGAAATATCTTTTCGGCGGATGGTCAACTGTTGTCGACTTCGTTACCGGAATATAAAATTTATTTGGATTTTGTAGCTGTTAATCGTGACACATCACAACAGCGGAAATGTCAGGCAAAACGAGATTCTCTTTTGGATGCTAAAATAGATAGTTTGTGTATTGGGCTTAATCGTATTTTACCCGGTAAGACAGTTGGCTGGTATCGTCAACGTATCCAAGAAGGTCGTGAACGACGAAGTCGGAATTGGCTGATTTACCCTAATAGAATTTCATTTATTGATTACAAGGAAGTTAAGAATTTGCCCTTTTTCAATTTAAGTAGTAATAAAAGTGGTTTTCACGTCGAGGAGTTTAATGAATGTAAGAAGCCGTTTGGGTCTTTGGCTGCCAGAACGATTGGAGATCTTTATCCTGGAAAAGATTCTGCGCGTTCCGGCCTGCAACTTGCATATGATACTTTATTAAGAGGTAAATCTGGCATTGTTCATCGTCAAAAAGTGCGTAATCGCTTTCTTCCTATAGTAGATGTGGCTCCTGTTGATGGAGCAGACATTGTGACAACGCTAGATGTGAAGATGCAGGACTTCTGCGAAAAGGCGATCATAGATAAATTGAAAGAAGTCGACGGCAAAGTGGGCATTGTGATTTTGATGGAGGTTAAAACCGGAGATGTAAAAGCCATTGTTAACATGACGCGCTGTGCAGATGGACAGTACAGAGAGGTGAGGAATAACGCTGTGAGTAACTTAATGGAACCTGGTTCTGTGTTTAAGCCCATGTCATTTATGGTAGCATTTGAAGATAATAAAATCAAAATGACCGATTGTATTAATGCCGAAGGTGGTGTTAAAATGATGTATGGCAGGAAGATGAAAGATCATAACTGGAGACGTGGCGGCTATCACACGCTGACGGTGCCAGAATGTTTGGAGTATTCTTCAAATGTGGGAGTGAGTAGCTTAATTGACCGTTCTTATCACAACGAGCCTGAGAAGTTCGTAAACGGACTATATAAAATAGGTGTAGCTGAAGATCTTCATTTGGACATACCTGGTTACACTCCACCTCGAATTCGTCGACCTAAAAAGGATAGAAGCAATTGGTCTAAAACCGCTTTGGCGTGGATGAGTATTGGTTATGAATCTCAAGTTCCTCCTATCAGTGTGTTGAATTTTTATAATGGCGTTGCCAATAATGGTCGAATGATGCGACCTCGTTTTGTGACGGCAGCGATGCGTAATGGTGAAGTGATAAAGGAATATCCACCTCAAGTAGTAAGGGAGCAAATGTGTTCCCCACGAGCTTTAAAAAATATTCAGACTTGTTTGGAATGGGTTGTGAGTAAAGGCTTAGGGAAGAAAGCTGGATCTAAGAATTTTTCTGTCTCTGGCAAAACAGGAACGGCTCAGGTGTGGGTTAATGGAGGTTTTTCATTGGATTATCTGGTATCTTTTGCAGGATATTTCCCTTCTGAAGCTCCTCAATATAGTTGTATTGTTTGTATTCAAAAACATGGAATACCAGCCTCCGGTGGTCTCCAGTGTGGACCGGTGTTTCATGACATTTCAGAAATGGCTATGGCCGGTAGAATGAAACCAAATATGGACCAGGCCATAGACACGGTGCATTCCCTGATGCCTTTGATTGATTATGGTAATTTATTATATGCAGACAAGGTACATGAGGATATTGGCATTTCAAAGACAATTAATTGGGGTGAAACTAATCCTCAAAAAACGATTTGGGGACGAGCTGTAACGACAAATCGTCTGGTACAGTTGAAAGCCGATGTTATGAATCCTGATTTAGTCCCTGACTTAAAAGGAGTGGGTGCGCGTGATGCAATTTAC
>JAQVXN010000206.1 GCA_028709135.1 Bacteroidaceae bacterium
TATGATAGAGAGGCTTACGATATCCTGGCTGAGCAACAGGTGCACAATAGTTTGGATGTTGTTATCGGAGGTGGTAATGACTATCTGACAAAAGAAAATGAAGATTTTTTGAAGAAACATGGTTATACCGTTTTGCACAATGATATAGCTGGAATGCGCAGTTGCAAGAACGATAAGATGTGGGCACTTTATGCGAAGTCAGACATGGCTTACGAAATAGATCGAGATACAACCAAAGAACCATCTTTAGCCGAAGATACCAAAATTGCGATTGATAAATTATCTAAAAATAAAAAAGGGTTCTTCCTTATGGTGGAAGGCAGTAAGGTGGACTGGGCAGCACATGCCAACGACCCTGCTGCTATTGGTCCTGAATTTTTAGCCTTTGATAAGGCCTGCCGGGTAGCTTTAGATTTTGCCAAAAAAGACGGTAACACAGCTGTTATCATTCTACCGGATCATGGCAATAGTGGTCTTAGCATCGGTTGTGCACGTTGCAGTGATTATTCTCATCGGACAAAGGACGAACTTTTCGGACCTATTGTGAAATTTAAACTTTCAGTTGATGCTCTTGGACATAAGCTGAATACGGAACCTTATGAAAATTTAAAATCTATTTTTTCGCAATATGAAGGAATTAATTTGAGTCAAGAAGAAGTGGATCTGATTACTCATGCAAAAGGTTATGAAAAGAGTCCAATTCCTCAAGATCAACGTAAGGAATTGACGGATAAACCTCTTTATAGTCCGAGCTTTTCTGGTTTGCTGTCAAAAATTTTGACAAATCACACCTATTTGGGATGGACAACGGGTGGTCACACTGGAGAGGAGGTTTTCTTGGCTTGTTATAATCCTAATGGTATAATTCCATTGGGAATGAATACAAATGTAGAGTTGTCTCATTATATGCAGGCGCTTTTCGGCATGTATGGAAAAATGGATCAATTTACAGACAAAATCTTTACCCATCACGATATTGCTTTTAAAGGTTACGATTATAAGATAGAAAAACCTTCTGAAAAAGGTCAATATCCTAAATTGATAGTTAAGAATAAAGCCAATGGTAAAATTATGACCATTGAAGCTTTTACAAACATTGCAACTTTAAGCGGTACAGAGAATAAGGTCATAGAAATTCCTTCCGTGATGCCATATGTCGACCGTACGGGCAAGTTCTATGTACCCAGTGATATGGCGCAGTATTTGAAATAAATATTGTCTTTTACCATCGTGTTGCAAAAAATGGAATTGCACAGAAGCTGAACACATGGCTTTCTGTGCAATTTTTTTCAAAAAAACAGACTGAGAGGATGTAACTTTTTTGGAGTATATCCGTCTTCAAAACAGAGAGTGATAAAAATGATCAATTTCAGGGATGACGTCTTACCCTTAAAGAACAGGCTTTACAGGCTTGCACTCCGCATTACGCTTGATACGCTTGATGCTGAAGATATTGTTCAAGAAACATTGATCAGGGTTTGGAATATGCGAGAAGATTTTGACAAAATCGACTCCATAGAAGCTTTTAGTCTAACGATTTGCAGGAATTTGGCTCTAGACCATATTTCACGCAAGGAATCTCAAAACGAACAGTTGGACGAGAGCTATGATACCACGCCTGATGTCGCCTCAACGCCGTTGCAAGCGCTTTTGTTGGAGGATAAGCGCTCCTGGGTAATGAAACTTTTTAATGAATTGCCCGAAAAACAAAGATCCGTAATGCAGCTGCGAGATATTGAAGGTAAAAGTTACAGAGAAATAGCCCAAGTGCTTGGCTTTACTGAAGAACAAGTGAAAGTGACGCTCTTTAGAGCACGCCAGCATATTCGGCAAGAGTTTGAAAAAATAGACAATTATGGATTATAAGTATATAGAGCAGCTTTTGGAACGCTATTGGCAATGCCAAACTAGTGTAGAGGAGGAACGCATCTTGCGTGATTTCTTTAGTCAGAAGGAAGTTCCGGCCCATTTGCAACGTTATTGTGCGCTCTTTGCTTTTGAAAAAAACGAGGAAGAACTTCATCTCGGTGCAGATTTCGATAGGAAAATACTTAATCGAATTGAAGAACCCGTTGTAAAGGCTCGTAGGAATACCATTCGTTTCCGCCTTACTCCATTTTATCGTGCTGCGGCAATCGTAGCAGTTGTTTTGTGCTTGGGCTTGGCCGCACAGCATTCTTTTCAGAATGATACCAAGCAACCTGGCGTAAGTTATAATTATGCGGGATATCAGGATACTTATTCCGATCCGCAGGTGGCCCTTGATCAGGTTTCTTCTGCCTTGAAAACCGTTTCTCACGGACTCCGCGAATCAGGACTTCATAATGTAGACTCTGCATTGGTGGATGGGGGTAATGATGACAAGATGTAGCATGAAACAAATGTTATGTTTCTTTGTGGGGATGTTCCTTTCGCTTACGGTAAGTGCGGAAAAAGCGCAGGACTTTGTATCACAATTGATGAGTGACCTCGAAGAACAATATGGCGTAGACGATAATGATGAATATGGGTGTGTTACAGTGAGTCCTTCCATGATGGAAAAAATGTTGAAAATGTTGCAATCGAAAGATGTCAAAAATGATGAGCAGATACAGCGCATCCTGCCGCATGTAAAGAGTATGCGTATCTTTTCGGCTACAAAACATATTGATAGATATAATACGGCAGCGACGAAGCTTCTCAATAGGAATGCCAATAGTTATAAACCGTTTAAAGCTAGTGCCGAAAAAAATGTGGACCCCTGTGTTTGGATACGCAAGTCTGGCAGTAAAGTAATTGAGATGATTGTTCTTAACAGAAAAGAGAATGAGAATTTTCAGGTTATCAATATTACAGGCGACATGAATAAAGCTTTTGTGTACGAACTACTTAAAATGTAAAATATTTTCCTACCCTGTGAAGGGTTGCTTATTATCACCAATGAAACACTATTTTAGGTTTCAATTCTCTCAATCTATTTCAGAAAGATAGTATAGGGCGCCGCTAAAAGTTAGCGGCGCTTTTATATTGTTTGTATTTTCTTTGTTAGGACATGGTGATGAAACTTACTATCTGATTATTTGTTCCCTGAGCAATTTTACAGTAAATTTGTAACTGATTAGAACAATGTATAAATTAGGTATAAAAATGAAGACATCAACAATTGTTATGGCTTTTTGCCTCTTGGGTATGGTTAACGGCGTTCAAGGGCAAACGTCCGGCATTGACAAGAAAAACATGGATTTTTCTGTAAAGCCGGGAACAGATTTCTTTGAATATTCCGGTGGTGGCTGGATGAAAGCTCATCCCCTTACTCCGGAATATTCCAGCTATGGTGTCACGCAAGAATTGGCCGAAACAAATCGTAAGCAAATACGGGCATTGATAGAAAGTTTTGCTTCCAAACCCCAACAAAAAGGCTCATTGGAACAAAAGATAGGCAGTCTTTATAGTCTTGCAATGGATAGCGTACGCCTTAATCGTGAAGGTTGGAAACCTCTGAAACCAGTTTTAGAAAAGGTCAAGAGTATTCGTAATCTCAAGGAATATGAAATTGTGGTAGCTCAATTGGAAAGGCAGGGTATAAGTGCTTCTATGTTTGATATGGGCGTAGATGCCGATATTCACAATGCGTGCATGAATCTGGTTTCAGTTTCACAGGGAGGCCTCTCGATGGGTGAACGTGATTATTATTTGAAAGATGATACAGCAACTGTGAAAGTAAGAAATGCATTCAAGAAGTATGTGAAAAGTCTGTTTCAAATGGTAGGAAATGACGAGGCTACAGCAGAAAAGAAAATGCAAACCGTTCTTGGTCTTGAAACGCGCATAGCCAAAGCAAGTTATAGTGCCGAAAAACTTCGTGATGTAGAAGGTAATTATCATAAAATGAGCTATTCCCAGCTTGTAAATGACTATCCTGGCATTGATTGGGGAAATATTCTGCTTTGTTCCGGTTTTCCAGCTATTAATGAGGTAAGTGTGTCCCAGCCTGAACCAATTCATGAAGTTGAGGCCATTTTTAAAGAGACGCCTATAGAGGATCTCAAGGCTTTTGCAGAATATAAAGTTACGGCAGATGCATCTGGGGAGCTTGACGATAATTTCAGAAAAGTCAATTTTGAATTTACGAAGGCCATGACGGGAGCTATGCAAGATCGTCCCCGATGGAAAAGAGCAGTTGGCGTAGTGAACAACGTATTGGGTATGGCAGTAGGCAAAATGTTTGTGGAGAAATATTTCCCAGAAAGTAGCAAAAAACGGATGCTGGATATTGTTCACAACTTGCAGGCAGCGCTCTCTGAACGTATTCAATCCGCCAAGTGGATGGCTCCTGCTACAAAAGCTCAAGCCATTGATAAATTGAAAGATTTTTACGTCAAAATTGGATATCCAGATAAGTGGCGTGATTACAGTGGCATGCAAATCAATGATTCCTTATCATATTATGAGAATTTGACGCACGCATCA
>JAQVXN010000207.1 GCA_028709135.1 Bacteroidaceae bacterium
CTTTGCATCCTTGTTTGGCGCGATTACCCCGTTTTGCTCGTGCTCGTCGATACCTTTATTTATTGGTTTTGTAAAAGGCGGTATTCCTCTTGGTGTAACGTTTGCCTTTCTCATTACCTCGCCTCTTGTAAATGAAGTAGCAGTGGCCATGTTTTTAGGTACTTTCGGGCTGAAGATAACGATTATATACGTTGTGAGTGGCATGGTACTCGGAATGATTGGTGGATTTGTATTGGGTAAGATGAAATTAGAAAACTAGTTGAGCGATTGGGTAAAGAATATGCAGACGTCATCTGATGCCGAGACAGCCAAATGGGAGGCTGAAAAAGTGACGTTTATCCATCGTTTACCGGGTATCATTAGAGATTCCTGGGGTATTGTTAAGGGAGTTCTTCTGTATGTGATCATAGGTATTGCTATTGGTGGTGCAATTCACGGCTATGTACCCGAAGGATTCTTTCAGGAATATATGTCAAAAAGTAGTTGGTTTGCTGTACCACTGTCTGTGGTATTGGGCGTTCCTATGTATGCCAACGCTGCAGGCATTGTGCCTGTCGTTGAAGTATTTGTGGCAAAAGGAGTTCCCATCGGTACGGCACTTGCTTTTATGATGGCAGTCGTAGGATTGTCATTACCAGAGGCAACTCTTCTTAAAAAGGTGATGACGTGGCGCCTGATAGGCATCTTTTTCGGTACGATTACGCTGTTTATCATATTATTGGGATATCTGTATAACATTGTACTATAAGTAGAAGTGTATGAAAATATTGATATTATGCACGAGAAACAGTTGCCGTAGTCAAATGGCTCAGGCATTCTTGACCTCGTTTGATCATACATTGGAAGTTTTTTCGGCAGGCACGGAGCCTGCCGAAAAAGTAAATGAAAAAACAATTGCTGTGATGAACGAAGTCGATATAGACTTATATGGCGCTTATCCCAAAAATGTAAAACAATATTTGAATGAAGAGTGGGATTATGTGATTACTGTTTGTGGTGGGGCTAAAGAAGGCTGTCCTATGTTTACTGGAAAGGTGAAGCAACGAGCGCATTTTGGTTTCGACGATCCTGATGCGGTCATTGGGGATATAGAATCAGTAATGAACGAATTCCGCCGTATTAGAGATGAGATAAAAAACAAATTTTTCTCTTTTTATATGGAAGAAATAAAGAAACAGGAGCTGCTGGAGGCTTCTGTACAGACAGATTAAATAAGAATTAATATGAGTAAGTTATGGTATCCAATGATCAATCAAGGTAAGTGCATTGGTTGCAGCGCGTGTTATAAGATGTGCAAACATGGTGTATTCGCAATAGAAAAGAATAAACCCAAAGTTATTAACAGAGAGGGTTGTGTTGAAGGTTGTCATGGTTGTGGTAATCGATGTCCCGAGAAGGCAATCATGTATTCTGGTGATTTCAGAAGAATGATTAAATGTTCGTGCAATGATGATTAATTTTAATAGGTTACAGACTTTATTTTGTTTAGTTTTCTTGCAATATGGTTGTATAACTTTATTGCCTGCTCAGACTCAGAAAGTTATTGATACAGATTTTTCTAAAGGTCAGCTTTTGAATATTCAAAAGATCAAGTACAGTGATTTGGTAAAGTTTCATGGTCATTCTTGTGACGGTTTACTTGAGGGAATGCAAGCGCTTCAAGTTGGGCTGAATGTATTGTATCCCAATGGTATAGTTGATCGAACCAATACGCGGGTGGTAAGTAAATCATCTCCATGTTTGACGGATGCAGCTAATTATTTGACAGGTGGAAGATATCAATACAACACTTTTTATGTAGACAATCATATTTCTGGTATGTACATTATTCAGAGGATAGATAATCATAAAACTGTTATAGTGAATAGAAAAGAAAATGTAAAACCTAAAATTATTGATATGATGGGAAATCAGGCAATTGCGAAAGCACTGTCATATACTCAACTCAGGAAGTTAAAACAGCTTGAAGACGATTATTTAAAGAAATTGAAAAGAAGTAATCCACAATCAAATTTTACCGTAGAAGAGCTAGTTGATTATAAATGGGAATCTCAACTCAAATCTTCTTTTGTTAAAACAGATATTATCAATAAGGATGTAAAATGAAAAAATTAGCTTTTTTAGACCGATATCTTACACTTTGGATATTTTTGGCCATGTTTCTGGGCGTAGGTATAGGATACGTTTATCCGGAAATTGTAAAGTTCTGGGGATATTTTGAAGTGGGTTCTACCAATATTCCTTTAGCCATAGGACTGATATTAATGATGTTTCCACCGTTGGCAAAGGTGAAATATGAGGAATTGGGAAATGTATTTGCGAATAAAAAGGTACTTGCCATCTCGTTGATATTCAACTGGATTGTTGGTCCGATATTGATGTTTACGCTTTCAGCTTTATTCCTTTCGGCATATCCGGAATATATGTACGGACTTATTATGATAGGTTTGGCGCGTTGCATCGCTATGGTTTTGGTTTGGAACGACCTTGCCCGTGGGAGCGGAGAATATGCCGCAGGTCTTGTTGCTCTTAACAGCATCTTTCAAGTACTGTTTTATTCCGTTTATGCCTATTTCTTTCTTGCCATATTTCAGGATTGGATAGGACTTCCAGCTACCGATGCTGTGAGAAATATTACGATGTGGATGATAGCGAAAGGTGTGCTCATATACCTTGGTATACCTTTTATGATGGGTTATATAATAAGGAGAGTACTTCGCAAAGCAAAAGGTAATGATTGGTATTATCAACACTTTGTACCTAAAATAAGTCCGATAACACTGATTGCTCTCTTGTTTACAATTATTGTTATGTTCTCATACAAAGGAGAATATATCGTAAAACTTCCACAGGACGTTTTGCTTGTTGCAGTACCATTGATCGTGTATTTTGGCATAATGTTTTTCTCGTCATTTTGGTTTACAAAACATCTTGGGGTGTCTTATGATCAATCGGCATCGATAGCTTTTACGGCTACCGGGAACAATTTTGAATTAGCAATAGCTGTATCTATTGCTGTTTTTGGCATAAATTCAGGAGAAGCGTTTGCTGCTGTTATCGGACCGCTGATAGAAGTTCCGGTATTGATATTATTGGTAAAATATGCATTGAGGCATAGGTGGTGATACTTTTTATAGCATAAATGATTTGTTGCGGAATTAAAATAATGTCAAAAACTCTTTTGATATGGCTGAATCCTCGTTATAATAAATGGAAGAAAAGGTGTTTATATCCGGAAAAACTAATGAAATGCTATCATTGAAAAAAGGAAAACCGTATCTTTGTATGACTAATAGAAAACACATTGGAACGAAACGCCACAAAATTCTGTTTGTTCACGTTTTTCATTAAACTTGTTTCAAAGGCTTAAAAGGCCTATTTTTGTGCAAGATGTTAAAGAATGGGAGTTACAAGATTGGAGGTGGAGTTGGAAGTGACATTGAAAAAGAATCTGAAAATACAATAATCAAACAATGATACGTAAAATTGAATTTTTGGCTTTGTGTTTGCTGGCTGCATGGCCTGTAAGTGCACAAATACATTTGCCTGGTTTTCAGGAGAAAATCATTAATCCGGGTTTGCGTGAAGGGTATTGGACTGCGCAATGGATTGGAGTACCGTCAGCAAGACTAAGAGATTACGGCGTTTACCATTTTCGGAAAACGATTCAACTAGAAACTGTACCACAGACGTATGTGATAAACGTTTCGGCCGACAATCGTTATAAACTTTTTGTAAACGACAGTTTGGTATCGTTGGGACCTTGTCGGGGAGATTTGAGTAATTGGAATTTTGAGACGGTAGATATAGCGCGTTTTCTGAAAGCAGGGAAAAATACGTTGGCAGCTGTTGTTTGGTTTTATGCAGAAGCCTGCCCTGTAGCGCAGATCTCTCAAGGTGATGCGGCATTTTTGGTTCAGGGTAATACGGAGAAAGAAAAAGAAGCAAATACGAACAATAGTTGGAAGTGTGTACAGGATGACGCGTATTCGATCTCGCATGTGGGTAAAGTGAACGGCTATTATGCTGCGGGACCGACAGAGCAAATAGATGTAGCAAATTATCCGGAAGATTGGGAACGTAGTAACTTCGATGATAGTTCTTGGAATCAGGCTCAAGTCGTCCAGCGTGCCGCGATGAAGGGCGCTATAGATTATCCCGGACGATTGTTGGTACCTCGTTTTTTACCTCCGATGGAAATGACTCGAGAACGATTGCAGAGTGTCCGCAGGATGGATGGAATAAAAACGGTGGGCGATTTTCTAAAGAAGCCTGTTAATCTGACAATACCAGCAGGTTCCACCGTCACGCTGCTGCTGGATCAAGGTAAAGAAACTACTGGATATCCGACTCTTCTTTTTGGCGGAGGTAAAGGGGCCGAAGTGACGATTGGCTATGCGGAAGCGCTCTTTTCAGGTAATC
>JAQVXN010000005.1 GCA_028709135.1 Bacteroidaceae bacterium
ACTGCGATTTCTGTGGTACCTCCACCTATATCTACAATCATGTTCCCTTCGGGAGCTTCCACGTCGATGCCGATACCGATAGCGGCGGCCATAGGCTCAAAAATGAGATAGACATCGCGTCCGCCTGCATGTTCTGCAGAGTCGCGGACGGCGCGCAATTCCACTTCTGTTGAACCAGATGGAACTCCGATGACCATTCTCAGCGTTGGCGAGAAGAGATGATTTCCTGTGTGGACCATTTTTATTAGGCCGCGCATCATTTGTTCGCAGGCATAGAAGTCTGCAATAACGCCGTCACGAAGAGGACGTACTACGCGAATCTTGCTGTTCGCTTTTTCATACATCAGCTTAGCCCTTTCGCCCACCGCGATCATTTTGTTTGTCTGCTGGTCCAATGCAACAACGGAGGGTTCATCCACTACTATTTTATCATCACTGATAATAATGGTGTTGGCTGTGCCAAGGTCCATGGACAATTCCTGTGTGAATGAAAAAAATCCCATTAATTTTTCGAATTAGAAATGTGTATATTAAGATCTCTGCTCGCTTTTCCTTAAAATTTATTTTTCTGAGGATGCGAAATAGGAGTGAATAGCGGTATCATAATGGCTGCTTACGGCAAAAGCTCTTTCGGCCATGTGGCGGCGTTGTTCTTTTGTCGTTTTTGCGCCTTGTTCATTCAGAATGTCCAGTAATGGCTTATATTCTGCTTTGCTTGGAATGATAACAACATCATTAAAATTCTTGGCTGCGGCGCGAATAAGAGAAATACCGCCGATATCGATTTTTTCAATAATTTCATCTTCTGCAGCACCGCTTGCAACGGTTTGCTCAAAAGGATAGAGATCTACAATAACCAAATCAATTGGTTCAATATCATATTTCTTCATTTCAGCTTCGTCTTCCGGAAGGCCACGGCGACCTAAAATTCCTCCAAATACTTTGGGATGTAAGGTCTTTACACGACCACCGAGAATGGATGGATATGTAGTTACGTCTTCCACTTTTTTGCAGGGGAAGCCGAGGCTTTCAATGAATTTATGGGTTCCTCCTGTAGAAAGGAACTTTACGCCTGCTGCGTTCAATTTTGCCAAGAGTTCTTCAAGGCCATCTTTATGAAAAACCGATACGAGAGCGGTCTTAATTTCTTTGGTTTCTGCCATAATTGTACATTTAGGGGACAAAGTTACTACTTTTCTAATAAAAAGAACTTTTTTCGGCAAAAAGATTGCGTTTTGTATGACGATGGAAACCTACTTTTTGCCTATTTCTTGTGGTTTGCGGTTTTGGAGGAAATTATTGCGAGTGTATGAGCGTAAACCTGCATGAGGTCTTGATAAATTTGTTGTTCATTAAAACGTTTTGCAAACTCTTTTCCTGTTGATGTCATCATTTCTCGTCGTTTCGGATTAGAGAGAATATCGTTGATTTCATGTGCAAGCGCAATGTCATCGTCAGGATCCACATAGGCTGAGCCCGGTCCACCTGCTTCTTCCAGACAGGAACCTGTACAACCAATAGCTGGTGTGCCGGAGCAGAGTGCTTCGAGCATTGGAATGCCAAAACCTTCACAGCGCGATGGATATACAAACACGGAGGCCATTTGATAAAGGGCCGGGAGGTATTTGAGCGGTACGTCTTGTAGGAGCGTCATGCGTTCAGATAAATGTTCTGTTTCGAGATAACTGTCAATTTCGTCGGCATAAGGGGTGCGTCGTCCTACGGCCAATACTTTGATGTCTGTAGAAATTCTTTTAAGAGCTTTGGCGAGTAGAAAGAGGTTCTTTCTTTTTTCAATGGTGCCAACATATAAAATGTAGGGTTGGTCTAACTGATAAATTTGTTTGACTTCCTTTTTGTCTTGTTCTGTAGCCGGTTGTTGAAAAATCTTATGGCAGCCCTGATAAATGACACTGATTTTTTCTTCCGGAATATGATAATAGTGTATGATTTCCTCTTTTGTAAAACGACTGATGGCAATAATGTGGTCTGCTGATTGGCAGGCTCGACGGAATTTGAAATTGTAGATGTGGCGGTCTATGAAGTGATAATTCTGCGGAAAGTGTCGGAAGATTAAGTCGTGGATTGTTACAATTTTTCCAATGTTGTGTGCTTTGCGAATATTTAAAGGAAGTTCGCCGGAAAGCCCGTGATAGATTTGGATGTTGTCTTTTTGTAATTGTGAAGAGATTTCCCATGTGCGCCAAATGGAAGGAAAATGTTTGCTTATGAGGCCTTGCGGAAATTTTAGATGAATTTGCTCTGATTCAGGTAGTTCTTTGAGTAGTTTTGCTCTTTCTAACGAAGGTATATAAAGGTTAAGATCAAGATTCTGTTCGAATTTGGCCAGGATGGAAATTATTAACCGGCTATAGTTGCCCAAGCCGGTCGTGTTTTGTGCAGCTCTTTTGGCGTCAAATCCTAATTTCATGTAGATCAATTTTTATTCAGGTAGCGGTTATAAAGTTCGCTGATTTTCAAAAAGGATAATTCGGAGAAACTACAAATGCGCAGTATCCAGTAGAAAGTCTTCTTTAGACTCATGAGTGGGAATAAGGGGATATTAAGCGTTTGACAAAGAGCATAATCTCCATGAGCCAGTGCATATTTGAAACAGTTTACCAGTGATTTTTTTGCTATGAGACAGGCAAAGGTGGGTTTACTTCTGGGAGGATAGTTTTTAACAAAATAGAGCCGGGTATTGGAACTTTTATAAAAGAAATCAATTTTTTTACGTCGGTCCATGAAATGGCTTACAGATGTATCCAACAGGCGATAAACGCCGGTAAATTCCCTTAAAAGTCGTGTCTGGGCGTGCAGGGTTACCCAGTAATACCAGAAGATATCGCCTGTAAAATATTTTTTTGTATCCAGATGAGGTGCTGTGAGCATAAGGCTTTTGCGCATCATCACGGTGAGATACCAAATGGTGCATTTGGATGCAAGAATATAGTCATAAACATTGCCTTCGTGCTCGTGAAAGTGAAAATCCGTGCGTTCCTGTTTTTGTTCGCTGTACTTATAAAAATAGGTATAAACTAGTCCAGTTTCAGGTTCTTGTTCCATAAGATCCGCCTCGTGTTGCAGTTTGTTTGCGTTTATCCAATAGTCGTCACCTTCGCAGATGGCTATATATTTACCTTCGGCTTCCGGAAGAAGAATGTCGCGGATAATGTCGACACCTTGTGTAAACTGATTTTGGTCGTGCAAAAATAGGCGTATGAGGTCGGGATATTTGTGGGCATATTCCTTTACGATTTTTGTAGTGCCGTCTGTGGAGCAGTCGTCGTTAATCAGGATTTCATATCGGAATGTAGTCTGCTGAGTGAGTACACTGTCCAGACATTGCTTGATGAAAGGTGCTTGATTATAAGTAGGACAGAGTACGGATACAAGGGGGGGATCAGAGGAAATATGCTCTGCTGTATTTCCGAAAGTAGTTGGAGTTTTTATGATGGATTGATTTTTATTCATAAGAATGTGGATGATAGTTCTCGTTTATTATTAAATTACCAGTAGCAGCCGTTTTCAATTTGTTCGGCTCCTTGTGGGCGTTCTGAGGAGTTCGGACGTATCCAGGAAGGTAAAATGTAAGATTTGAAGAGAGGGTCATGAGCCCAACGTTCTCCGTAAATGCCGAAGAGTATTTGGGTCATTCCGGCAAGGTGGATGGCTATTTTTCCTTGTCTTTTGGCGTGGGCAGCAAGATGCATACCATAAGCGCCGCAGCCAATGAGGGCAATGTCGTATTCCAATTTGTCCATTTCCTGTTTCATGTAATTGAGGGCTTGAAACCAGTCTGAAAAAGAGACGGGATTCCCCGAGATGCTTTGTACGGCTTTTAGCGTGAGTAATTCTTTCAGTACGGGCAGGGTGTCCGGATTGCGAAACAGTTCCTCGCGGTGGTCATATTGATCGCGAATGGAGTCTGTAAAAGGGTGCACAACGAGTACGCGCTTATTTTTCAGCGCGCTGCTCCAGGGATTTCTCCAGAGGAAAGGCGCATAAAAGCCGTTGAGGTCTATGCGAACGATAGAGGGATTGGTACCTAAGGACAAAGGGTAGGTTTCTTCTTTCTGATAGGAGCCTAAAACGTCGATTTGCCGCCAATCTTCTGCTACGAGCTGTGCATAGCGAGTTCCCAGTGCCAAATGGTTTGGAAAAAATCCTGCATTCTGCGAGAGGCGCAGCATGGCATGACGTCGGTTGCGGAAAAGAACGTATTGATAGCGCAGCAGGTGGGGAATGTCAGCTTTGCGGAGGCCCATTTCATGGCTATAGAGGCTCAAAAAAGCTTTCAGCTCGTAGGTTCCGAATTTGGAGATCATAAGTCCCCCGGTATGAGTCTGCAACAGGTGGCGAAGATAGTCGTTAGCTTGTTGTCCCACGTAGTTTGGCCGTGGTTGGTGAGCAAAGTCCGGGTGGAAAGAGTGGATGGTCTGTCCTGCCAGCTTAAGCAAAAAGGCTGCAACGATGTCTGTTCCTAAAAATTTAGTCATGTTGTGTGGAACTTATTCGGCTCGAAAGTCCTCAATAACGGTTTCCAGCATGGGCTGCAAACCGGCCCAAACGTCTTCTACGGTGATGAGTGACATGCGCTCAGCATAGGACATCTCAATTTGGTGCTCGGGGGGAACACTGTCGTCGGGAGAAATGCCCTGATAACGTTCACTTTGGCCTGGTAACCAGAAATCTTTATCTATTCCTGGTGGAAAAATAGCGAAAGAGGGGACTTGTAGGGCTTGGCTGATATGACGGGGTCCACCCTCGTTGCCGAAAAAGAAATTGCTCAGTGCGCAAAGTGTGCAGAGTTGACGCAGAGTGTCTGCTTTGACATTCACAAAAATGTGGCTGTCTTGGTTCAGGGCGTTGTAATAATCGCGTGCCGTCTTTTCTTCTTCAGGTCCTGAATAGTTGAAAATGACTTGGGGATGATAAGTTTCTATGATGCGTCTCAAAATTTCGGTCATACAGTCTTTAGGCCAAGATTTATGGGGAATGCGTGTTGTTACGGCGACGAGAAGAATGGGTTTTTGAAAGCTGATGCCCTGTTGCTCCATATATTTCCGGTAGTCCTGTTTTTCCTGGTCCGTGATGTAGAGCAGAAATTGTTCATCTTTGATGAGTTTGCCTTCTGCCGCGAGAGGCTCCATGAGGTGCAAGTTGGACTGGACGCGGTCCATGCCTTCTGGCGTTTCGATTCGATAATTGTGAATGCCGTGGTTATACCACTTTAATCGGCCTATGCGATAGGTTGTTGACAGGGAGAACAAACTGAAAAACATCGTTTTTGGGGTGGAGCGCATATCTATAATGACGTCGTAATGCGTTTCATGCATCAGGGCCCATACTTTTTTAATATAGGCGAGTCCCTGATTTTCGTGGTCATTGAAAGGGATGACGCGGTCTATATCGGTATGGCCCTTAAAGAGCGAGCAGATGCCGCTGTTGATGACAAAATGTATTTTCGCTTTGGGAAAGCTCAATTTAAGACTGTGGCAAAGAGCCATAGTCAGCACGGAATCGCCTACGCGGCGGAAGCGGATGATTAAGATGTTATTTATCATGTACTTCTTTTTTTGACATCAAAAAAACAATATACGGGCCAAGAAAAAGGTCTTTTAAAAGATGTAGTGTGCAAACTTAGTTAAAAAAGTTGAGACTGGAGGTCATACGGCTCTTTTTTGTTGTGTGATGCGATATGGAGAAATAGAATAAAAATGATCTTGCAGAGAAAATTGCTTTTTATTGAAGGGAACAAGGGGAGTCAAAACTTGGTTTATCGTAAGTTCGCATTTGTCAAAAACAAGTTGTTATTCGTCAGAAACATATTGTTATTTGTCAAAAATACAACAAACATATTTCGAGGCAAGTTGTATTTTGTCGTAAGTCTTTCAGTATCAATAAAAATAAGAAGTGATCAAAATTTTATATAGTGGCGAAGATTCTTTATGAAGGGCTTTGACTCGTTTGCCCAAATTTTGATTTTATTCGTTTGCGTGCAGTTAAGAATGGATGATGCGTTTGATCTGAAATTCATGGGCCATTTGTTGCCTTTGAAAATTGTTCGCCAGTAGGAGTGCGGTAGAAAGAACTTCTCCTTCTATGCCGCTTGTGGTGACTACGGATAGCGAGCGTTTGCCTGTTACGAAAATTCCGTTTAAGGGGTTTACTATATGGAGTTGCTGAACTGAATTGTTTCCGGATGTGGTTAGACATTCGTTTTCCAGGATGATTTCTTCTCCTGAATTTTGCAATTTTACAGACCATCCCGTGTGACCGATTTGATGGCCGAGCCCTAGTATGGAACTGTTGCCCATATTGATGAGGGCATCGTGGATCCCTGCATTTTTAAGGATGATATGAATTTCTTCCAAGGCGTAACCTTTCAGAAAACCGGACAGATTCAGATAAATATCCGGTAACCCGAAAAAAATTTCCCGGTCCTCAGAGAGCGCGACTTGAGAGATTGTTGTCGATGAAAAATTCTTTGAATCGGTCGTGATGTCAAAGAGTCCGCAGGTTTTGAAATTAGATTGTATGCAACATTGCAAAAGTTGATAGAGCTCCTCGGTGATTTTCACTTTTCGAGAAGCCGCTGAACGATTTACTTCGGATATTTCAGTCTTAGGATTGAAACAATTGGCAATCTGTTCTATTTCGAAAATTCTTTTGTGAATTAAATTTGTCAGGTTGCTATAAAAAGATTCTGCTTCGCGACTAATAAAAATCAAGTCTACCCGAGTGTGCATGGCAGAAAACCAAGTGTAGTACAAGGATTCACCGGAAGGGGATTTTTGAAAGACGTGAGGCAGAACCATTAAAGTGGTTTAGAGTTCTTTGATCTTAATATTCTTAAACCAAACCTCGTTGCCGTGATCTTGAAGGAGAATACATCCATCCAAGTTACCGAAATTAGGCCAGTTTTTATATTTACTGTAAGCAACAAGAGCGTTCCACATCTGGTTGTTGCGCTCATATTCAAGAAGTTTTGTGCCGTTTAACCAATGTTCTACATGGTTGTCTTTTACGATAATGAGGGCGGTATTAAAATTGTTGATGTCAAAAGGTTTTTTCTCGGGAGCGGGAATGAGATCGTAAAGCGAACCAAGTTTACGATTCCCGTTAACGCCTAGTTTGGCGTCCGGATGATTTTGGTCGTCAAGAATTTGGAATTCACATCCGATGGCGGAACCTTCTCCTTTATTCATATCCGGATTGACAAAATATTTTATACCACTGTTAGCACCTTTTGTGATTTTAAAATCTACGCGCAGCATAAAGTTTTTATACGTTTTGGTGGTTACTATATCACCGCCATTGGCTGATTCGGCGCCGTTGCCGGAGAGTACTTTTAAGATGCCGTTTTCAATTTTCCATCCTTTTTCTGGAAATCCTTCAAGTTTTGCTCCACGCCATCCTGTGGTAGTTTTTCCGTCCCACAAAAGTTTCCATCCTTCTTGTGCTTCTTCGGGCGAAATGCTGTTGTCTATGGCGTTCTCTTGTGGTGCAGAAGTCGGAGTAAGATAGTTTTCTACGTTTTCGGTACAGATGCGTAGGTTGCGCCAGGAAATCTTCTTGCCTTCATCGTTTTTGTTTCCGATCATGTGAACTTGCAAGGCGATGAAGCCGGAGAGGGTCAGATTGTCCCAAAGGTTAGCGCATGCCACTCCGTTTATCCATGTGCGGATATTGTTGCCACAGGCTTCAACGCGGGCGGAGTTCCATTCGTTGTTTTTGAAAGCCTTTTGTGCCGGTGGGTTCATTGTTAAAGGATAGAGCCAACCGCGGCGGGCCTCGTCGTAAATGCCTCCGCTCCAAGCTCGTGGAGAGGGGTCTATTTCGAATTGGTAACCATGAACGCGCCCATTGTTATAACTTTTCATGCTTTCACTACGAAGTTGTACGCCGGAATTGAGTCCATCGGCAACTTTAAATTCAAATTCAAGAATAAAATCGCCAAATTTCTCGTTTGTGCATAAAAAAGAGTTGGGGGTATTCATTTTGGAATATCCCACAATCGTTCCATTCTCAACTTTATAGGGAGCTTTGCCATTCAGTTCTTGCCAACCATTCAGGTTCTTCCCGTTAAATAGAGGCTTCCAATTTTGACTCATTGCCGGCAGAACTAAAAGGCCGGTGAGGAGCAGCATCAATATTTTTTTCATTCTTTGAAAGTATTAGTGAATTTCGTTTCCCTTATATTTTATAAAAGTCTTCCCAACCTTTTCTGGGTGGCATGCCGGACAGTAAGGCGTTTGCAAAAGTGTTGTTCGTAAATTGTTTGGTACGTGTATCGAAAAACAGTTGCGTATTGAGGCGTTGGGCAATAACTCCGAGACAGAAGACCTCACTCAGAACGCCGTTGATTTCAAAGGGAGAACGCGTCTTTTCTACTCCCTGACAAGCGTGTAGAAAGTTTACGTAATGGTTTGAGGGGCTTTTAGGAACCTGTGGGAGTTTATCTTTCATTTCTTTTGCTTTTTCTTCAGGAATGATGGAGAGTGTGCTGCCATGGCTGCCGCCTTTAAAGATCAAATCTTTTGTGTAAATAATTTTTCCAGGGTTCAGTTCGGAAACGGGTGTAGTTCCTTGGTTTGTTGTCGGAATGTCAGAACCGGCTTGAGAAGTTCCAAAACCTTTTGGCAGAGGAGGAAGATTGTCGAGACCATCATACCAGGTGATGTCACAAGGGGGCATGTTTCCTCGTGCTCCGAAGCGAAACAAAATAGTAGAGGAGAAGGGATAAAAGAAATCATTATGGCCTTTGGCATATTTCATGGTTATTTCATAGGGTAATCCTAAATTCATAAACTCATGTACCGTGTCGAGAATATGCGCGCCCCAGTCGCCGAGGGCTCCCATTCCGAAATCATACCAGCAACGCCAATTGCCTTGATGAAATTTTTCAGAGTAATCGTGAAAGGAACATGCGCCCAACCACGTAAACCAGTCCATCTCGTGCGGGATGGGATCGGCATCAGGAAATTTATAGATATTCGGATCAAATTGATGCCATCTGCGCGGGCTGTTCATGTGGGCTGTGACGGCCGTGACGTCTTTAATGATGCCGGCGTCTTTCCATGCTTTGAATTGAAAGTAATTGGCTTCGGAGTGTCCTTGATTGCCAACCTGTGTTGCTAAGTGAGGCGCCTTCCGCGCTGCCTTTATCAGCAGTTCCGCTTCCAGAAAAGTACGTGTCATGGGTTTCTCAAGATAGATATGCTTTCCATACTTCAAGGCCATCATGGCTATAGGGAAATGAATATGATCGGGCACAGCTGCACAAACGGCATCAAACTGATTGCCATAGGTCTCAAACATTTCTCTGAAATCGCGAAAACGTTTGGCCTGAGGGTATTGTGCAAGAACTTTCTGGCATTGCTGCCCATCTAAATCTACGTCACAAAGAGCGACAACATCTACCATATTGGTTTTCGCAAATTCGTCGATATCCTGTTCCCCGCGATTACCAAGTCCAATGTAAGCAATTTTAATTTTGTCGCCTTTTGTTGCAGACCATTCTTTGGATGTCAGGGGTTGTGCAAACAGTTTTCCTTCGGAGCCTAAAGCAATTCCTGCTGCGGCCATTCCCATTTCCTTAAAAAAATCTCTTCTGGTTGCCATTGATGTAAGATTTATTTTGTTGATTTTCTAGTTAAACATCGTTCGATGATCCAAATCACTATTCTTATGAGACTCCAAATGGAGTAGAGAAAAATGGCGAAGATAAAAACATAACATAATGAAGTAATAAGCTCTTTTGCTGGTGATTGATATACAATGACGGCACAAACATTTAAAATAAACGAAACGGCAAAGCATGTAAGCAATGTGATGAATTCTCGTTTTTGTCTTTTCTTAGTTATAATGAAATCTTTCATAGGGCGGAAGGTGCTTTGGTATGATAAGTGGAATAATTAATTTTAAATTCATCCGGGAAACTCAAAATCTCACCTCGTGTAATTGCTTCATGACCGAGGAGACAAAGGATAGCGGCGTAATAACCCTCTTCAGCAATTCGCGGAGGTTGCTTATGCGTTATGACAGATTCTACAAACGCATCCACATTGAGAGAGGTGCCATCATTGTCAGGCCTTTTTCCTAAAATATATTCCCCGTGATTTTCGTCCGCGGTTTCCGGGGCCCAACTAGTACCGGCAAAAGGTATGGAACCAAAGACTTTGTTCTCCCATTCATTAATCATTTGCAGAAAAGCAGGTGCAGGGTCAATATCTTCAAAAAAATATTTCCCTCTTTCAGGTTCTACAGTACCCCAATTACCCATAATCTGTTCCTCTAAACCATAGAATTTATTTGAAATATCTGACCCCCACGTCATCATTTCTCCTTTATCGAAGGTGTAAATGCAATTGATGTTGTCAAAGACTTCACGCCCGTCTTTCCAAAAGGTAATGGCACCGTATCCCATAACTTTTTGTGGCAATTTTTGCAGAGCCCAAGTTCCTACCTGCAATTGGTGACAGGCAAGTTCTGTCATTAAACCTTTTGAAGATGCTTTGTAAAGCCTCCAATTGATGAATCTTTCCAAATTGGGAGAAGGGACTTCCCGACGCCAATTGTCGTTGCGATTCCAAAAAGCATGAATGCAATTTACTTTTCCAAATGTGCCTTGGTGAATCATCTCCATGGCTTTAATATAACGAGGATCGAAAAGACGCTGCTGACCGGTAAAAAAGATTTTTCCACTTTTTAAAAAGGTATTGTACATGCTGCGACATTGCGACATATCATAACCGATTGTTTTTTCGCAATACACGTTTTTACCTGCTTGAAATGCGTCGAGTACAATTTTACAATGTGTATTTAGCGGTGTTGCCACGATAACCGCATCAATCGATTTGTCCTCTAACAGTTTTCGATAATCTTTATAGGTTTTGGCGTGCGGAGCCATTTTTAGGGCTTCGTCCAGAGAGGGCTGATAAATATCGGAGAATGCCACAAGATCTACTTTGGGATTTTGTAATAAGAAACTTAAAAGGAAACGTCCTCTGGAACCTGGTCCTATTATGCCAATACGACAACGTTCTTTCATTGTATGATCGACTTCAGAAAATGCTGCCAGCCAAGGACTCGTAGAAGCTAAAACCCCGGCTCCAACGATGCCCAACCCTTTCAGAAAGGCTCTCCGATTTAGTTTATTTTCCATAATAATATAATGTGTCAATTCAGGTTTACAAGTCAAGTTGAGAATCTCTTCCAACGTCTGCGCAAAGATATGAAAAAAAAGTAAGACACGAAAAAAGTTGGCAAATAGAATATTTTCAGCTGAATCTGTTTGAACAATCAAATAAAAAAAGTAGGAGAAAAATGATGATTCATTTTCCTCCTACTGAAGTGAAATGGTCTAATAAATAGACGCTATTGCTTTATTTCAGAGCAACTTTCTTCTTACCTACAATGTAAATACCTTTGCTAAGGCCTTTGAGCGCTTCGCTTGATTTAACGTTGCGTTTCAAGAGTTTACCATCTAAAGCGTAGATATTAACAACGAGGTTCGGGTCTTTACTAATGATAGGCTTAACAGCGTTGATAATGCTGCCGCTGACAGTGATAATTTCCAAATCGAATTGATCATCTGCGGGAGTAGCGATGCGATTACCATCAATGTAACCACCTTGGAATCCGATTGTAAGAGCAGTTCCAGTAGTAGCTTTCAATCTGGCATTAGAGAAGTAGCCATAACCAGCTTTTATAATCTTGTATGATGTAGGAACACTGATTAATCCGTTTACAGTATCAATTGCAAGACTGTAATTGTGGTCTGGAAGAGAAACCGTGAGGTCGATGTTGTTATGATCGGTTGCAAATTTGGTTGTGTCTCCAATCAATAAAACAAAAGGCTCTCCAGCTTTGAACTCATCTTTCTTGACAAGACGTAGCGTGTTTTCATTTGGAATGCTCTTAATAGCATAGGTGTAAACATTTGCATTGAGAGCAGCCAGATTAGAAATAGCAAACGGAAGCGTATTGATGCGGATATTGTTGTTAGCAAAGCCCATCTTAACAGTTGTGAGTTCTGGATCAACTTCCTTGAATGTCCACATGGTGCGAGTTGCATCTTCGTCTGTACGAACCTGATTAGCATTGTCTCCGGCACCTAATGGTCTGAAGTCGTTGCTGGTAGGATCTGCAGGAGTAATGTGGAATGAACTTGAAGTTCCCGGTTCGAGGTGCATAATCATTGGAGTAGAAGTTGTTTGGGAATAGTAGTCTCCACTCACAGTATTGATTTGACCAAGATACATACCGGAACGCAAGTTCTGAATGTAGAAATATCCCTTTGCCATACCTGGAACAGGAATAAAATGCCAAATGGCTCTTACATCACCAACGTAGGCGTCGTTCATCAAACCCCAACGTAATTGAGGAGCTAAAGCATTGTTACGGATAAACAAAGCAGAATTACGGATCGGTCCGGCTTGTGCAAACTCAGAAGACATGTCCATCCCTCCATTAAGCCCATCAGGTGCTTGGTTAAGGATGTAATACCATTTACCTGCTTCTACTGTATTTAAATTCTCGTAGAATGTGTTAATGGCATTTGTCAATGAAATCTTAGCTGCATCCATGACAGATTTATTGATTTTGTCAAAATCCAAACCAGCTTCTGTTTCAAGAACACTAGATTGGATCTGATCAAATACATCTTGTGAAATTTGACCTAATTCTTCACCTGTAGTTGCATTGCTGATCAATTTTTTGGCTGTAGCCAACAAGTCTTTAATTTCCTGAGGATCATAGAACGCAGCTTGCAGCGTTTTTACTGCTTGATTGAGATCTATTGTATCGTTCAAGTTAACTACCATTCCGGTTGCCATTTTTGCGCGGATAGCATCAATAAGGGTCATCAGATTGTCTGCAGCAGTTTTCACACCATCCATGTAATAGTACTGAGAAGTTGCAGGATTTGCTTGAAGATTTCTGATCTGCATTTCATCAATCATGAAGTAACCGATAGATGCAGGATTGTGGTATCCATTATCGCGAACATAGAAGCGAAGATATTGATAATTGTCGCCCAATTCGATGTTTGGAGAATCAAAATGTCTGTTTGTCGGCGTAGCCGGGCTGTTTGGATTATTGACTGTTTTGATTAATTTCCAAGAACTTTCATCGGTAGGAGTATTTGATGCATAGATGTCAATAACACTTGGGAATGCTGTGTTATAAATGGTTGCAGCATCCATCCAGAAATTAATTTTCTCAACTTTCTGACGTAAGTCAAATTGCAGATATTTGTTATCTGGAATAGCTGTGAGGCTGCTGTGGAAGAATCCACTCATGTCGTTTGTTTTACCGTCAATCAGACAAGCATAACCCAGTTGTGGAGCATTTTCAAAGAAAGTCCCGTTACCTGTAATTTGTCCCAGATTAGATGTTTCAGCGTCGTTATAGGCTTCTGTGAGCAGATTATCATAAACAAAAGCTTTGTTGTAAACAACAGTGGCAGCAGTAAGATTGTCTGTGAGCGTTTTGTTTAAAGCATCCTTATCAACATAAAGCTTCTTTACAGGGGCAATAGCTGCATTGAATGCTGCAGTGTCCTCCTTTGTTACTAATTCAGAAGATGCAATTTTGTTTAATGCTGCAGTAACAGCTGCGTCAAGATTGCCGACGGCATCTTGCATACCCGGAACAAGTATATACTCTGAAGAAGCCTTCATCGTATTCTTGTAAATTTGGAATTCACTCAGATTCCAATTGTCCTTGCCGGAGGTTACGCCCTTAATAGAGAAGCGAACGAATTGGTAAGAATCAGACAAATTAATTGCCGGTGAAATGTAGTGCGCATTGTTGGCGTTGGTCAAACTGGTAATGTTGTAACTTCCAACTTTTGTCCAATTTGTACCATCTTTAGAAACACTTAAATCAAATTTGTTTGGCGTATCGTGTTCAGAAGCTGATTCAGGCTGATCATTACGTCCAAAATATTCCAATGTGAAATTGTTGGTAGGTTCTTCCAAGTCAACATCAATGTTTACATCAGCTGTGTTCCAGTCAATGCCACCGTCTCCATTAAAATATGTAGAGTGATCATTGTCTATCAGGTTGCCACCTTCATTCAGAGAAATTTGATCTGCTGAAGTTATATAAGGAGTAAGATCTACGACCTTGCTGCGCAGACGAAGACCATCGTCAACTGCATTTTGAAGCAGAGTTTTATAGTAGTCTTTTTCGGCTGCGTCAATAAGAGCTGTGGCTTCTGATTCATCAACGGGTTCAAGTTTCCAAGAGGCTGCAGAAGCAGCAATACCTTCAAGTGGGCCGATACGGCCACTGGCTCCCGCACCACCATCGCTCCCCAGCATATTGTATGCTAAGGTGTTGGCTTTGTTCGAAATCTTAAAAGAATAATTTCCGGCACCAAAGTGTGAAATTATTTGAGGCGTAGTAGCATCATTGCTTGTTGCAACATAAACCAATTTTGTGGCTGCGTTGCCGGAAACGGTATTGATGTACTTGCGCTGTGAAGGATTATAAATCGTCCATGTTCCGTCTGTTTGACTTTCCAATTTGAAAAGGAAGTTAGCGGATGTTTTGTCAATATCACCCCATGTCAATTCACCTAAAGAATTAACGAACATACCTTTTATAAAATCTTTCTCAGAAAATTCATCGTCAGCTGTACGCAGACGGTAGTAACCTGTTGTAGGACGAATCCAAGAATCTTCTACTTTGGTAAATGTTGAAGTCAAATTGTCAATCGCTGTCTGATATTCTGCATCAGAAAGTGTATTGTCATTCGAAGTATTGCTAGCAGCTTCCAGTGCATCTTGGAATGCTTTTACGGCAGGCTCGTCGTAGTAACCAGGAGTCGTTCCAACTATATAGTTGCGTTGTAGAGATTTGATACTGTCTACATAGAACGATAAATTATCGTGAGAATTTGTGAGATGTTTTGCCACATACATTTGGAAGGCATCCAGATTAAAGTAGTTTGCTCCAGATGTGGTGTGTTTCACAATGAAACGTACAAATTGATAGTTTTGATTCATTAAAACTGCATCTGAGTTATAGATGGCATTATGGTCGTTAGGAATTTTGCCTTCTAAGTCCAGGTCAGCTACTTGAGTCCAAGAATTATCATCATCAGGCGTATTGGTGGCCTTGATAATAATGTGGTCAGGGGTGTCGTGCCAAGCATTTCCAGAGGCTTCACCATCACCACGTCCCTTCATATAAAAATAGAAGGCCGAGATGTCGGTTTTTTGCAGATCGACAGTCCAATAGAGATCTGTATTTTCCAGTACTTGATCAATACGGGAATGAAAATAAGTTGCCGGCTTGTCATCCAGCATATTTGATGATGGACAACCTGAATTCCAGGCGCAGTTGTCGCTGATTTGCGCGGCATCTGATAACAATGCTTCTTTTGTATTGACCCAGTGGTCTGCATAAGATGTGCTTCCTGCGATGCAACACAAAAATAAAGCAACATAACGAATAAATTTATTCATAGTATGATGTTTTTATTGGACCCTAGTTGTTCATATCTGTCAGATAAGGGTCCTTTAACTTCTGGCAGAGTTTTTAGTTTGATGTTTATTTTACAATTAATTTCACGACTTTTGCTCCGGCATCTACGATGTAAGTTCCTGGTAAAACACTTTTTTCATTTGATGTAACGCCGATGAGATGGCCGCTAGTGTCGTATATACGGGCACTTTCAGCACCTTCAACTTTAATGGTTCCCGGAGTGGAATAAATGCGGATGCTGGAACGATCTATTGTTCTTATGCCAGTTTTGTCAGTAACTGAGATTTTCATATTCCGGATAGCCACTTGAGTGGCTTCACCTGCAGCTGGATAAATGTCCATTCTCAACTTATTGCCTTTGTGGCCCCAACTATAACTCTTTAGATAGGAACTTATATTAAATGTGATTTTTGTCCATTCTGTGGTGGCGTTCATTTTTTCATTATCTGTAATGGCAGCGCTACATTTTACGTTGTCTACCACAATACCTTGCCCGTTGTCAAAATATAGCAGTACGCTTTCTAGGTTTTTGTCGCTTAAATATTCAAATGAAAAACTATAATCTGCGACCATTAAGTCAGCCAATAAGGGGTCAATATAGAGGTAACTATATTTTGAATCCTCATCGGTTGCTGTTTGTGCTGCTACGGCAATGGTGTAGCTTGTGGTGTCGTTTATCATTTTCTTAGAAAGAGTACATCCTTTTAAGCCTGTGTCCGTATAAAAGAGCATGGCGTCGTTGATAAGGTCAAAATTATGACTTTCATGAGCCAAAGATTTCATTTTGTACACTCCTTCCAAACATGTCACGTGGTTCTCTTTAATTCCTTTGGCTTGCATCCAGCGACGCGTGTCCATGGTTTTCAAAATGCCTGTATCATAGCCGCCTCCCTGATCATTGTTCCATACAAATGTGGGTGTAGGCCATAGACAGGCATAAAAGTTGATTGCATTATAGAAATCGCGTGTGCAACCGCCTTGCCCGTGGTGCGCTACTTGTAAGTAGTCGCAATTTAAATCGTCCTTGTAGTTTCCGGCTAAAGCCAATGTACCACACTCTTCTCCTGCATCTCCAAGAAAAACGATGTTTGTATAACTATCCCACAAGCGCATAATCATAGAACTGTTGTTGTAACAATTCTTATATAATTTAGGTTGTGCCACAGATAGAATTTTCAAATGAATATTGTCGAATGTGTACTCTTCGCCAGGTGTTTGCAGGTCATCAACAGGAATAGAGGTAGAATCTAAAAATGCATAAAATGCTTTGCATCTGTTTTGTTCCTGAATATCTGGATCTGCAAGGATTTGTGCCTTGGTCAGACGAGAGTGGTAAATGTGTTTGACTGTAATAGTTTCTGTGTATGCTGTCAAAATCTGATAAAGAGCCCCGATGTGGTCACGATGAGGATGAGAGACAAACCAGGCTTCTACTGTTCCACCTAAATCTTTTAGAAAATTCGCCAGCCATTCTGCTTCTTTTTCATAACCGCCATCCATAACGACGATATGTCCCTGATCGGTTTGAAATACGTAGGAGTTTCCTATTTGATCTGCAAATGATGGAATTTGCCACATTGTAAATCCATTGTCTCCTTCATTGTCTGATGACACAGATTTTCCAATTTGTTGATTCATAGCCGAACTTTTTATTCCGAAAGCCATTCCGCATACGGCCATTAGCGAAGAACCTATAAAATGACGCCTTGATAATTTCATATGCATTGTCTGTTTTTTGTGGTTTTATCTAACCAATACTCTCTGCACTTGATTATCTATCTTTACAATGTAAATGCCTGGAGGAAGTTTGACGGTGCCGCTTGCTTTTGCCATACGAATACCAGATACGGAATAAATGTCTGCCGAGTGGTTGGACAAGATCGTGATGGCTCCTTTAGAGCCGTAAGCCAAAGTGGTTACTTCTTGTTTGAGAATATTGTTAATCCCAGTTTTGTGCACATCTTCAAATTTGATGCAGTCGAATATCCATGGTGAACACATGGAGGTGAGTGTAAATGTATGAAGACCTTGGCTGAGGTGGATGTTCAGATAATCGGGTTGGGCATTGTAGTGTGGGGCAGGAGAATTGTCTCCGCCTGCTTCTGGCCAAAACCAAAGTGTATCATTGTTTACTCCGTCTATTTGAGTGGATGCCCAATTGGATTTATTAGCTAAGATGCTATTGAATGTGGCTCCGTCTTCTTCATAGGTGTCAGGTGCCACGGGGCGGTTGATCTGATTAGGTTTGAGTGTTACTCCGTCAAGTGCCAGCATCATGGATGCCGCATATTGTTTCGGCCAGTTAAGTGCGGCAGCACCATCTATGGCGTAGCTCGCACCCGGAGCAACTCCGGTAGAAACAGCCAGACCGTAATCTTGCCATTTTACGGCATGCTTAATGTAAATATTGACATCGATATCTTGGTCTGCCACTACATCATATTTGAACCAGCTTCCCCAATTTTTAATAGCTTGAATTTTTGAAATGGTACGTTTGGAGGAGGTTTTGTACTGCCCCAGCGTGTATTGTTTCCAATTGTAATCACCCATATTGTCCAAAGCAAAACCGTTTTCCAAGTTTTCTGCCTGTGTCAGGACTACGCCGGTTGTGTCGTCGCGGTAGGTGTTTGTCAGTCCGGCGATGTTTTGGGACGCAAGTATTGCTGTCTGGGTTTGTGAGTTATCCTTTTCTGCTGTCCATTGGTAAAGAATATAGTCGCCCGGGGCCAGATTGATCGTATCGTTTATTGCGGGAGATGCCGTTGTGGTGCCATCCGCGTTTACGCGGTTAAGGGAGGTAACGTTTTTATTAATGATGACTGTCTGGTTGTTTATGATGTCATGACTGATGATCATTAAAAAACGATTATTTCCATTCTCAATTTGACTAACGAG
>JAQVXN010000208.1 GCA_028709135.1 Bacteroidaceae bacterium
ATCTCACGTACTTTTAAAAATTTCTGGTAGTAAGTTTCCGGAAAATACTTGATAAAAAGCATATTCGAGATAACCCCTCAGATGTTCGCATTTGTAAAAACTGTAACAAATATATTTTGACACACAACAAAGAAATTTTGATACAAGTCAATACAAACATTTTTTTGGAACGGGCAGGGCTCAAGTTAAAACCCTATAGGGCCCGCGCGCAAACCTTATTAATACAATAAAAAATCAAATTTGGTATTCCCTTGTCGAAAGAGAGAGAAACACCATCAAAGATGTAAACGTATCAAGCAAAAAGTGATTCCATGTCTCCAATCCAAAAAGGAATTGAAAAGGTTTATTCTCCAACTTTTTGGATTCACACCGGACTTCACTTCTCTATGTAAAAAATCGATGAATTCTTATATGGAGGTAAGCGTTTTTATATCACCACCTAAATGAAAGCAATTTCACTAAATGCTATGGTTGAAATCAAATAGGCAAAGCAAATTTACATGTGGAGTAAATATCTGAAAATGTCATTACCGACCGCATAAATCATGAGTAAAAGTAGTAGAACCATTCCCGTAACTTGAGCTCGTTCCATAAACTTATCACTAGGCTTTCGACGAGTAATCATTTCACACAAAAGGAAGAAAACATGACCACCATCTAACGCGGGAATCGGCAAAATATTCATAAAAGCCAACATAATACTGATAAATGCGGTAAGTTCCCAAAAACGTTGCCAATTCCAGGATGTTGGAAACATACTACCAATGGCTCCAAAGCTACCCACACTACGAGCTCCTTCTTTAGTAAACAAATATTTCAAATCATCCACATACCCCTTCAACACAGTCCATCCATGATGGATACCAGCAGGAAAAGATTCTATAAAAGTGTAATTGACGGTAACCGGTTTATAATAGGAATAGGGATTAGACTGCATGATGCCCATTCTCAAATCTGATGAAAGCATTAAAGAAAGGGTATCAACTTGCTGAGAAACGGCCCGACGAACAAGTACGGTTATATGGCGCGCAGCAAGACTGTCATCTGTAGGAGCCCCTTTCAGCCTTTGACTCATGGATTCCATGGCAACATTATAATCGTTCCACGTTTGTATTTTTGTTTTATTCAGTGCCACAATATAATCTCCAGTCTTAATACCAGCCTTTTCTGCCGGAGTTCCTCCAAGGACACTATCAATGCGTGAAGGCATATAAGATGTTACAAAGGGAGGATTTGCACGAAACATCTGAATCATATTAAGTCCTTTTACCGGAATAGTAATGTTCACTTTGTGCCCTTGTCTCATTACGGTCACATAATGGGCTTCAGAAATACTGCGATAAACGGCACTAATGGATTCATTGCTATCAAAACGTTTTAAAGTGGTTTTATCGGTAGAAAGAAGGATATCGCCATCATGAAAACCTAAAGCTTTTGCTTCTGTATTAAATTTCATCCCCATTGTCATACTCTTCAAAGGTATATAGCTTTCGCCCCAATAAAAGAGAATCATGGAATAGATGAATAGAGCTAAAAGGAAATTAACCAATACGCCGCCCACCATAATGAGCAGGCGCTGCCAAGCCGGATGAGAGCGAAATTCCCAAGATTGCGCCGGCTGCTTCATTTGGTTGGTGTCCATCGATTCGTCTATCATACCGGCTATCTTGACATAACCACCCAGAGGAAGCCAGCCAATGCAGTATTCCGTATCGGAATGTTTGGGTCGAAATTTGAACAATGTTTTCCACGGATCAAAGAAAAGGCAGAATTTTTCAACCCTCACCTTAAAAAGTTTAGCAAAAAAGAAGTGTCCTCCTTCATGCAAAAGAATGAGTATGGAAAAACATAAAATCAACTGTAGTGCTCTTATCAAAAAAACTTCCATCGTTTATTGTTGTTTGGTGATTAATTGTTCCGCCACGCAATGAGTTTCTTCATCTGTAGCAATATAGGCGTCAAAAGAAGATTCCTGCTCAAAAGGAACCATCTCCATGACTTTCTCAATGTTTGTATAAATATTTTCAAAAGCTATTTTACCTTGTCTAAAAGCGAGATTCATCACCTCATTAGCCCGATTAAGTACGCAAGGCGCATTACCTCCACGGCGAAGAGCTTCGTAAGCTAATCCCAAACAAGGGAACTTTTCCATATCGGGATGTTCAAAGGTAAGATGATGTAATTGGAATAAATCCAAACGCTCCCCGGAAAGCGGCAATCTGTCAGGATAAGTAAGAGCATATTGAATGGGAAGACGCATATCCGGCACCCCAAGTTGAGCTTTCACGGCACCATCACGAAACTGAACCGCAGAATGAACCACAGATTGCGGATGAACAAGCACCTCAATCTGTTTTGCGTCAACGCCAAAAAGCCAGCGTGCTTCAATAACCTCAAAACCTTTATTCATCATCGTGGCCGAATCAATAGTGATCTTGGCTCCCATTTTCCAATTCGGATGATGCAGCGCCTGAGCAGGAGTGACATGCCGCAACTGTTCCGCCGAGAACTCTCGGAACGGTCCGCCAGATGCAGTAAGCAAAATTTTATCTATCTCGTTCTGCCCTTCGCCAACCAGACTCTGAAAAATAGCAGAATGTTCACTATCTACGGGCAATATAGGAGCACGATACTGGCGAGCTAATTGAGTAACCAATTCACCAGCAACCACAAGTGTTTCCTTATTAGCCAAAGCTATCAATTTTCGGGAACGAATAGCATGGAGGGTAGGTCGCAAACCGGCAAAACCAACCAAAGCCATTAATACAATATCTATCGATCCACTCTCCACTACTTCGCAAAGAGCGTCCGCACCGGCATAAACTTTAATAGGTAAATCAATCAACGCATCGCGTAGCGTTGCATATTTATCTTCATTGGCAATAACTACGGCATCTGGATTAAAACAACGAGCCTGCTCTATTAATTTGTTCACCTGATCATTGGCTGTAAGTACTTCCACCTGAAACAAATCAGGATGCTCCGCAATAACTTGTAGAGCCTGTGTACCAATAGAACCGGTAGAACCTAATATCGCTATTCTTTTCATCTCGTTTTAACTATTCAAATTCAGAAGACCGTCCGGCAGATGCAGCGTCAATATACGTTTCTGCTCATCACAAGCAGTAATCAGATCAGGATGAATGGGAACCAACACATCACGGCCATCGTCGCTCTGCACCATGAGCAAAATGTTCGCACTCGAGTCATCTACAGATTCAACTACTCCAATGCGCCCGACCTTCTCATCCACAACACAAAAGCCCGTCAAATATTTCCAGGTAAGAGGTTGTTTCGTACGCTTCTTCGGAACCAAAGACAATGGGAAATAAACCTCACTTCCACAAAGACGCTGGGCATCGTCTTCGCTTTTAACATCTTCAAAATGAATATAAACTACCTCATCGTTTTTAAATCGATATTCCTCCAAGAAGAAAGGAACCAACAACCCGTCTATTTTCAGGAAAACATAATCAGTATCCACCTGATCAAAGACATCGTCGGTGATCATCATCTCCATTTCTCCACGAATACCGTGAAGACCTCGAATTCTTCCTATTTTAATAACGTCGGCAGGTAAAATCATTCACGTTGGATGTTTGCGCCAAGATCATTTAGGCGTTTATCAATCTTTTCATAACCTCGGTCAATCTGTTCCACATTATCAATGCAGCTAATGCCATCTGCACTCAATGCCGCAATAAGCAATGCAATACCGGCACGAATATCAGGTGAAACCATTCTTCGTGCGCGCAGGCGCATTTCATGATCATGGCCTACAACTACAGCACGATGAGGATCGCAAAGAATAATCTGCGCCCCCATATCTATCAGCCTATCCACAAAGAAAAGACGGCTTTCAAACATTTTTTGATGAAACAATACGGAGCCTTTTGCCTGCGTAGCCACTACAATAAGCACACTCAGCAGGTCCGGCGTAAGTCCCGGCCATGGAGCGTCGTCAATAGTCATAAACGAACCATCCATAAATGTTTCTATTTCATAATGCTCTTGTTGTGGCACAATAATGTCATCGTCTTTTATTTCCAAATTCACGCCCAAACGTTCAAAAGCCTTGGGGATCATGCCTAAATTAGAGATGGACGTATTTTTAATCCTAAGTCCTCCTCCCAACATTGCTGACATACCGATAAAACTGCCCACTTCGATCATGTCCGGAAGAATCTGATGGGATGCTCCATGAAGTTTTTCCACGCCACAGATAGTAAGTAAATTGGAAGCAACTCCGCTGATACGCGCCCCCATATTATTGAGCAAATGGCAAAGTTGCTGGATATATGGCTCGCACGCCGCATTATAAATTGTTGTAGTGCCCTCGGCCAAGACAGCCGCCATCACAATGTTTGCCGTTCCGGTAATGGAAGCTTCATCAAGCAGCATATAGG
>JAQVXN010000209.1 GCA_028709135.1 Bacteroidaceae bacterium
TGTTCGATCGAAATACTTTTATCCTGTGCTGAGGCTGACAAAACGGTGCCAGCAAGTAGGATGATAAACGTTATTTTTTTGAAATGATACATTTTATGATGATTAAATAAACAAATGCGGGGATCGTCCCATTTGGGTCGATCCCCGCAGGAATATAACGAAATATTAGTCTTTAATGTATTCGCTCCAATCCGTTAAGTGCATGTCGCCTTTTCGGCGGAAGGTATCGTGCATGGCAAAAGCAGCAGAAAGTACGTGATGAACTTCTCCGCCGTATTTGGCTGCCAGAGTAAGATATTCGTTTAACATTGGACGATAATCTGGATGTGCAATGGCAATCATGCGCTTGGCACGCTCCATGTCGCCAATACCACGCAGGTCAGCAACACCATACTCTGTGATGACAGCATCTACAAAATGACTTGTATGGTCAATATGGGAACAGAATGGAACAATAGAACTGATTTTTCCTTCTTTTGTCGTACTGCCGCAGCTAAAGATGCTTAAATAAGCATTGTTCGTGAAGTCAGCAGAACCACCGATTCCGTTCATCATCTTTGTACCGCAAATTTTTGTAGAGTTTACATGGCCGTAAATATCAGCTTCTATTGCTGTATTCATGGCGCATACACCAATACGGGCAATGACTTCCGGATTATTTGAAATTTCACTTGGGCGCAGAATAAGATGCTTTTTGAAAAATTCAATATTAGCATAGATTTTTTGTAATTCAGCATCAGTGATGGTTAGAGAACATGCGGAAGCTCCTGTTACACGACCGCTTAATAAGAGTTCTACGGCAGAATTTTGTAAAACTTCCGTATAAATGCCAAAGTTCGGAATTTCCTCACAATTACCCATAGCTCCTAAAACAGCGTTTGCCGTAGAACCTACGCCAGACTGGATATTTAAGAACGTTTTCGGAATTAATCCATTACGCAGGTTGTCTAATAGGAAATTGGCGACATTTTGTCCAATTTGGTCGGTTGTATCGCTGGGGGCTGTAAAAGAACGGGCTTCATCAGCAATATTACATTCTACCACACCACGAATCTTATCCACAGGTATTTCAATATAAGGCTTCCCGATGCGATCCATTGGGCCCGTCATATTAATTGGAGTACGGTATGGATGATATTCTACTTCGTATACGTCATGAATGCCGCGCATCTTACCTGCATGATGCAGGTTGTATTCCAAAAAAATGCCTTTTTTAGCCATCCGGCATACAGTTGGAGAAATGCCCACAGCAGCAGTTAGATAGAGTTGTGCTTTGTCTCCTATAATATCAATATCACTAACTTCAATAATGGCCCAATCTACATTGCCCAAATTGCCTTGGCGAAGTTGAGTAGCCATATTTGAAAGGTTCATGTCCTGATATTCAAGCTCGTCAGCGTTAACGTGACGGCGAAAATCCTTGTTAGTGGTGTATGGCGCGCGAAAATGTATGGCTTGCGCATTGGTCAGATCACCATCGCAACTCTGTCCCGTAGAAGCTCCTGTATAAACATTAATCTTAAAAGGACGTCCTGCTTCATGCTCGCGCAAAGCTTTTTCTGAAATGGCGTGAGGCACCATCTTTGGCACTCCTGCCGGTGTAAACCCACTTAAACCTATGTCATCTCCGTCCTGAATCATTTCGGCCACTTCTTGTGCCGTCAATTTATTAAGCTCCATTATTGATGTTGATTTGTATTAAATTTTATGATGCAAAATTACAATAATTTTATAAGCCACGAACCTTTATCCCATAAGATTTTCCTCTTTTTATCACTTGATATTTTACAAAAAACTTTAAAACGCATTTTTATATGAAAAGTCTTTTCGTGAAATGTTTCTTTAGATTACTTTTTATCTTTCTGATTGATAATGTTTGATTTAACGATCAATCCATTTTTGTATCAGACGTTTTGTCGCTTGCGTAATATTATAAGTGGCGACTTCCGGTTTCATCGCTATTTCTAGTTGTTGAGATAATGGTGTAGCCGATTCTGCACCGGCATATCCTGTTTGCAAAACAGCCTCGATATTTTCTATTTTCCCTGCAACGGCCAAAACAGGAATATTTCTTTTTTGACCTTCTTGCAAAATGCCCCAAGCTGTTTTGCCCATCGATGTCTGGCTATCCAAACAACCTTCTCCGGTAAGAATGAACGTGGCTTTGCTTAATGCTTGTTGAAACCGTTGCGTATGCAATAATAAGTCTATACCACTTTCCATTTTCGCACCGAATAAAGCTATTAATGCACCTCCTAAACCTCCGGCTGCACCTGCTCCGGCATATTCGGCTACTTCTAGACCGGTATAATCGAAAAGAATACGTGCAAAATGCATCATACCCTGGTCCAGTTTTTGAACATTCTCTTTATTAGCGCCTTTTTGTGCTGCAAAAATGCAAGCAGCGCCTTGAGGCCCGCAGAAAGGAGCTTTTACGTCACATGCTGCTGTGAAAGCAACCTTTCTGAGTGATTGGTTCATACCAGAGGTATCGATGGTTTCAATGTTGCCAAGTATTTCTCCGGTTCCGGAAAGCGCTATACCATTTGCATCCAGAAATTTGTAACCAAGAGCTTTTGCCATGCCTGTTCCTGCGTCATTAGTACTGCTACCACCTAAACCCATGATTATCTTTTGCGCGCCAGTCGCAAGTGCGGCAGCAACTGTTTCGCCTACGCCAAAAGTTGATGTGATCATTGGATTTTTTTCTTCCTTATTTAATAAGGTAAGGCCTGCTGTGCGTGCTATTTCAATATAGGCTGTTGAGTGATCTTTGCTTAGTAAAAATTGCGTATTAATTGGACGCATGAGTGGGTTGTGCGCCATAATACTTAAAAAATCTCCTTCAGTAACTTTTTCGAAAGCATCCAACATACCTTCGCCTCCGTCGCTGACAGGCAATACTGTAATCTTTGCTTTTGGAAAAAGTTCTCTCGTTCCTTTTTGCATGGCATTGCCGGCTTGAATAGATGAGAGGCAACCTTTATATGAATCAGAAACAATCAAAATGTTCATTTATTATCATATTTGTGTTTTGATGCAAAAGTAATTTTTTCTATTTCAACATCTTTGTTCGTGTGGCCTATTTTATAAAAAACTGCTATACAAATGTTGTTTCTTTCTTTATTTTAGAAATAAAACAAAATCCCGGCTGCCAGTTATATTGACAGTCGGGATTTTTAGTTAAAAAGATAATTGATTAATATCTTCTGCGGTTGAAACCACCGCCGCCATGGTTGCCACCAAAACGAGGTTTGTCCTCTCTTGGACGTGCAACAGCTACGTTGATGGTTTTACCTTCAAATTCAGTTTCGTTAAGGGTATCGATAGCTTTCTGGCCTTCTTCGTCATTGGGCATCTCTACGAATCCAAAACCGCGTGAACGACCTGTTTCACGGTCGGTAATGATTTTAGCAGATGAAACTTCTCCGTACTCTGCAAATAAATTCTGTAAACTGTCATCTACTGTGTTCCAGTTTAAATTTGAAACATAAATGTTCATAATTGATTGATTATTGATTGTTTGTAATTGATATGCGCACGGCATTCATGCCACGCATACCTTGTTCTAATTCGAATGTAACGTAATCACCCTCTTTAATTTCTTGTGGGGCGTTTGAAATATGGAAAAAATATTTGTCAGCACTGTTGTCTAGTTTAATAAATCCGAAGCCTTTTGCAGCATTAAAAAAATCTACATGACCCGAAAGTGGTTGAACAGTAACTTCTTCTTGTTTTGGTGTTGAAATAACGACGTTTGCAACGTCTATTTGTTCTTTGGGAGCTTCTTGTGGCTCGGAATGAAGCACACCATATTCATCAACATAAGCAATCATGTCATCAAAAGAAGTCGCAGGATTATCGCGACGTTCTTCTTTGCGCTTTTGCTTATTCAAGCGCTTTTGTTGTTTGGTTTTTTCTCTGTTTTTTTTGTTGGATGTAATTCTATTGTTTGCCATTCATTAATGTTTATGCAGGTATTGAAACCTGGCTGAGTCTTTTTCCTGTTAATTTTTGAATTTGCTTGATCATAGGATATTCTTCCTGAGTGCAGAAAGAAAAAGCTACGCCGCTGTTTCCGGCACGTCCTGTGCGCCCAATGCGATGTACATATGTTTCGGGTATGTCTGGAAGATCATAGTTTATGACGATGCCAAGATCTTTAATATCTATGCCTCGTGCAGCAATATCCGTTGCTACAATAATTTTAGTTAAACCAGCTTTAAAGTCTGATAGCACCTTTTGTCGTGCATTTTGAGATTTATTTCCATGTATGGCACCACATTGAATATGATGTTTGCACAAATTACGTGCTATTTTATCGGCACCGTGCTTGGTACGAGAAAAGATAAGCACATGTTCATTTGGCTCGCTATTAAGCAGATTGACCAGTATATTT